>JAMDEL010000095.1:302-10812 GCA_023487095.1 Patescibacteria group bacterium | reverse complement strand
AAAAAATTGAAAAGCGTTTTAAGACCTAGCAAAAGCAAAAATGCCGTCCAGACAAAGCCGCCAAAAAGATTTAGCAGCACATACTTCTTGAATTCCACCCTCAGCATGCCGGCGACTATGAGGGTCGCGAGGGCAAAACCAAAACCCATGGTGATTTTAGAAATAAACAAAATTTTGTTTTGGTAGGTCTTAAAACGCTTTTCAATTTTTTCAATAATCTCAGGCGTGATATTTAAAAATTTCCCGAACTTGTGCAAAATCGGTTTGGCGCCGTAGCGCCCCACGCCATACCAACCAATATCAGCAACGAAGTCACCCGCCATAAGCGAAAAATACAAAGGTGCAAGCTCAAACTGCCCCAGGCGGTATAGAAAACCACTTGTAATCATAACCACTGGGCCTTCAACAATACACAAAATAAACACAATGGCGTACTTGGAAAAATTAAAAAAGTCTATGAGGAATTGGACCGGGTGCATAATCACAGAGTAGCACAAAACGGCTTAAAAATCACCTTAACCTGTGCTCAAAATGAAACAAATACGGCAATTATTTGTATTAAGGTGTATAATACGCTTAAGAATATTAAACTGCTTATATGAAAAAAATCCTTATGGCAGTGGGGTTGGTGGCGCTGCTCGCGGCAGGCTGCAATGGCGCCAAACCAGCTGCCCAAAACCCCGGCAACCTACCGGCCGCGGAAGCGCCTGCCGGCCAAACCGCTACACCGCCGGCGGTTCAGGCACAGTCCAACGTAAAAGTCGAAAACGTTGATGATGCTTTAAACCAGCTGGATAAGCAGGCGCAAAGCGAGCAGTCTATCACCGCTGGCACAGACGACAGCGATTTGACTACTAGCGACGCTGCCGAACTTAACAGCTACACGGAGGTACCCAATGGAAACTAAATTGAAAATCGCTGGCATGCTAACAGCTGCCTCGCTTTTAGTGCCCGCTTTCGCCCTCGCCGCGCTGCCGGCAAGACTGAGTGGACAAGGCACAGCCAGCACTACACCGGTTGCCAGCTTCTGCACCAACCTGCCGCAGCTGACCACGCAGATTAACAACCGCTTAGCCCAGTCAACCACCAACCTGCAAAACCTACAGCAGCAAATTCAAACTAAAGTGCAGGAAAGGCAAACCACTCGAACCCAACAGCTTAACCAAATCCGTACCACGGCCAACCAGGATCGGCAGGCTATGTATACGCAATTAATGGCTAAAGCCACAACCGAGGAACAGAAGCAGGCAGTAAACACTTTCCAGAATACCATTGAGGCGGCGGTGACAACCCGCCAGACCGCGGTAGACACTGCGCGGCAAGCTTACTGGTCGGCTTTAGATTCGGATCTTGGCACCCGCCAGACCGCGGTCGCCACAGCCCGCCAGAACTTCTTCAGCGCAATCCAAACAGCGCTAACCACGGCCAGCAGCCAATGCGCTGCGGGAACGGCTCCAGCCACGGTCAGGCAAACTTTTCAGGCCGCCTTGCAGGCCGCCAAGACCCAATTTGCCACCAACCGTAAGGCCATAGATAAAATCGGCCCGCAGGTAAAGGCTATTGTTCAAACCCGCAACACGGCCATTAAGAAAGCCATGACTGATTTTAAATCCGCTTCTGAACAGGCCAGAACTGAACTCAAAGCCGCGTTTGGCAAATAAGACTGATATTAAAACACCCCCGATTAATCGGGGGTGTTTTGTTTTTCACACAATAACTATCTGATACCCAAGCGCCTTCTATACACAGCCAAAATTAAGAAAGCGTTGATGATAAGCAAATAAACCTGAAAAGCGGAATTTTCAATACTCCATTTTGGAATGGAGGGCAGGACCAGCAAAACCGCGACCAAGCCGGCAGCATAAGTCAGACCAGTTTCTGTTTCCGGATGTTGCCAAGCTTTTAGGATTGTGGGCAGGGCCGCAAAACCATCAGCCGTGGCCGCCAGCAGTACCGCTAGCCTGGGAGAGTCGGCAACACCCCAAATAACCAATGCCAGTACGGAACATGCGCCGCAAAGAAAATCAAACCAGGACAATTTCCAGTAGCTTTGCCGGTTTACAAACGAGGCTAACAAGACCATTAAAGGAATAAACCCTGCCAAGAAAATGCGCGTGGTCGCCCAAACATCGGCATGGGCGGAAAGCGCTGCGCCTGTCCCTATTAGTGGCGCAACTGCCCAGAGCAGCCACGACACGCGATTAGGCTTGGTCTGCCCTTTTAGCGTATTGCGGATATAGGCAAAAGAACCCGCAAGGCTGACGCAGGCACTTACAAGGACTAACCAATGTACAAAGCTCATATGAATCCATCATACCACAAAACAAAAACCGCCTTCTAAGGCGGAATTTCTTGGCTGGGGTGGTAGGGATCGAACCTACGAATGGGGGCTTCAAAGGCCCCTGCCTTACCACTTGGCTACACCCCAAAAAGGTTACGCAACTTACATATTATAAAATAATTGAACAAAATTGAAAAGCCATACAAACCAGGTAATTTTTACCTGTGGATGGACGGCCAGGCGCCTTGAGGTATATAATAGGGGCAAGATTAACTAACTAATGCAATACACATTATAAACCTACGGGTATGAAATTCTTCCAACCTAAGCAGGCTGTTTTTTTTGGTCTCTTTAAGGATATGGCGCAGAGTGTAAAAGACATTTCCCAGCTATATTTTGATTTTGCGAAAGACTTCAAGGACTTTGAAGCCTACTCAAAGAAAGCAAAGGATCTGGAACATCAGGCGGACGAAAAAACCCACAAAATAATTGAGCACTTAAACAAGACTTTTATTACCCCGTTTGACCGGGAGGATATTTATACTCTGTCCCAGGAACTGGACGATATTGTAGACTACATTGAAAATGTTATCCATGATACTTATCTCTTTAACGTTCAGCAAAAAAATCCGGCCATAGACCAATTTGCGCCGTTAATAAAGCAGGGCGCAGTGCACGTGGAAAACCTAATTGAATGCCTGGAAAACCAAAAATACACCGACCGCCTGATGCAGGAAAAAATCGCCATGCACAAGCTGGAAGACCAGGGCGATGATATTTTTAGTGAGGGCATTAGCAAACTTTTCCAGGGCGGCCAGGATGCCGTGACTATCATCAAGGACAAGGCCATAATTGAACGGCTAGAAAAGATTGTGGACAAATACCAAAAAGTCAGCGATATCATAGAAGGCATAATCGTAAAATCCAGCTAACTATGATATTAAGCAGCGGGCTTTTGTTTATAATTTTTATTGTCTTTATTGCGCTGGTTTTTGATTTTACCAATGGCGTGCACGATGCGGCGAATTCCATTGCCACCATTGTCTCCACGCGCGTACTTACGCCGCGCCAGGCGGTTGCCTGGGCGGCCTTTTTTAATTTCGTCGCTTTCCTTATTTTTGGAACTGCCGTGGCCAAGACCATTGGCAAAGGACTGATTGATATTTCCGTGGTCACGCCCACGGTTATTTTTGCCGGGCTCATGGGCGCTATACTCTGGAACCTGTTCACCTGGTATCTAGGGCTGCCCACCAGCTCTTCGCATGCGCTAATCGGCGGCTACGCCGGGGCGGCAATCGCGAAAGCCGGGTTTAAGGTCGTTATTCTTTCCGGTTGGACCAAAACTTTGGCCTTCATTTTTCTGGCTCCTTTAATCGGCTTTATTTTAGGCGGGCTGTTTATCCTGCTTGCTTCTTGGTTGATTTTTAAAAAGGACTTTCATCCCACCACGGTAAACGTTTGGTCCAAGCGCATGCAATTTATTTCCGCCGGGCTCTACTCCCTGGGCCACGGCGGCAACGACGCCCAAAAGACCATGGGCATAATTACCAGCCTGCTGTTTTCCGCCGGGCTTATAAAAACTTTCAACGTGCCCCTGTGGGTGGTGTTGTCGGCACACACGGCCATTGGCCTCGGCACGCTCATGGGCGGCTGGCGGATTGTGAAAACCATGGGCCAAAAAATCGCCAAGCTCAGGCCCGTGGACGGCGTCTGCGCTGAAACCGCCAGCGCCATTAGTATTTTTTTGGCCACATACTTCGGTGTGCCGGTTTCCACCACGCACGTGATTACCGGCGCCATTTCCGGCGTGGGCTCTTACCGCAGGCTCTCCGCAGTGCGCTGGGACACCACTTTGCGCATTGTTTGGGCTTGGATATTCACCATCCCTGCTGCTGCGGTGGTGGCAGGCTTATGCTTCGGACTTATCAAGCTTTTTTAAAAAGAGGTATAATAGAAATATGGAGATAATCCAAACCCTACATCCGAACCTCTACTTAATTTTTGAAGTTTTGGGCCTGGTTTCTTTCGTGGCCATCCTGGCCAGGGAGATTTATCAAAAAAACGAATTCCGGATTTACGAAATCCTGAGCGCTCTTGTTTTCGGGCTGATTTTGGAAATAGGCAACACCTACCTGGGACACACCTACAGCTACAGTTCCAATTTCCTGATCCAGATATTCAACGTCCCGTTGGCCATTGGCGTGTATTGGGCGCTAATAATCTACAGCGCCATGCTCCTCTCCGACCAGTACCACCTGCCCTGGACTTTGCGCCCGTTTATGGATGCGTTGACCGCCATTATTCTGGATTTGTACCTGGACGTCGTGGCCGTACGCCTGGGTTTCTGGCGGTGGGTTATTCCCCACAACCAGGAATGGTACGGCATCCCTTTTGACAACCTGGCGGGCTGGATTTTCGTGGTAATCGCTTTTTCGTTTATTATCCGCTTCATCCGGACCCTAAACCTAAAACGCACCCTGTCCAGGATTATTTTACTGCTCAGCCCGTTTCTGGCTTACGGGGGGCTAATGATTTTGCTCGCCCTTTACGGACTCTTAAGTTTTTTGCCTTACGCCCTCAATAACTGGGGTACCTGGGTCATCTCGGACTTCAAACCCAACATTAACGTTTTCTATAACCCGGAAATCCAACTCTGGAAAATAATTATTTTTGTCGCCCTGTTGGTTGAGCTGGTAAACATCGTGGTTGGGGCCATGATCAAATACCGGAAAAAATACGTCTGGCGGTTTGACCTGCTTTCCTTTTCCATACTCACCAGCATGCACGCTTTCATACTTATCACCCTGTTTACTTCCGGCACATACAAGGAGCTGCCAATTTTTATTTTCCTGGGCACAAGCTTCTTTATTATCCACCTTTTTCTCCACTTTTTGCCGCACATGCTCCAGGAACCCAAGGTCTACTATTTTTTCAAACACGTAGAAAAAACCCTGAGTAAAGAGGAAAAAATAGTCGCCAAGATGCTGGACAAAGAATTAAGATAATCTGTAGAAACTATGGAAAACCAAATCCAAGCCATTTTAGACAGGAACAAAAAAGTAGAAGCGGACAAGGCCTGGGAAACCTCCCTAACCCGCAAGCTGTTTATTGCCCTGCTTACTTATGCCTGCGCCTGGCTGTGGCTGTATATGATAAAGCAGCCTTTGGCCTGGCTCACGGCGGGCGTGCCGGTCTTGGGCTATCTGTTATCCACCCTCACCCTGCCGCCCTTAAAAAAATATTGGCTCAAGAAAAAACACTTATCTTAAAACACGGGACATTTGTCCCGTGTTTTTTTGTCTACATTTATTTATTCGGTTCTGGAGCTGGCGCCTGTTCCGGGCGTATCTGGATTTGCTGGGCAGTTATACTGCCGTCCGGGTTTGAAGTGCCTGCCACGGTCACCTGCTCACCTGTCTGCAAATCCGCCTGCGTGCCCGCAACGGCTTTGCCCACGCTGGTTGTGGCCGATAAAATGACTATTTTAGTGCTGTTGTCCCGCATTTTTATAGTCAGGCTTTTGTCATCACGGTTTAAGACCTCGCCGCTTAAAAAGCCGCCGTTCTGGTTATTGCCTATTCTGCGCGTGCTGTTCTGGTTACTGCCCTGCTGCCTCAAACCCGCGCCCTGTAAATAGACCGAATTAGAGGGGGAAGTTTTGTTTTGCGCATATTTCATGCCGCCAAAAAAACCCAAAGTGCCCGCAACCACCAAAGTCGCCAGACTTATGGAAATCATCTTTTTATCCATGTTTCTCCTTTCAAAATTTAATGCTAGTTATTGTTTTAAACTGCTTTCAAAAAGCTTGTAATCGGACGGGAAGATTCTTAAAGAAACCCTGTAAATTCCGTAGGTAATGAAGAACGCGGAAAACACGTCTATGGAATAGTGCAGATGGCCGAGCAGTACCGTAGCCCCAAAGAAGACCGAAGCAAACAGGAAGATTGCCCTCAGGTATTTGTTTCTCCAAAAAAGCATGGCCATTAAGAATGGCAAACCCGTATGGCCGGAGAAAAACAAGTCACTGCCCGAACCCGAAGCCAATTTTTCCAAAAAATTATCCGAAGGGACAAGCGTCGGGTGGATTGGCGGCGCCAAATGGGTCAGGATCAAAAAGAAGGAACGCACGGCCACAAACAACGCAATGCTTTTCAGCAAAAAGGGAATCCTTTTCGGATTAGCCAACCCCAGCAAGGCAATAAAAAAAACTAGGACTATTATGCCTTCAAAAAATACCCCGTCAACGCTTACAGCCGGGATGTTGTCCAAAATAATGTCCGTCACCGCGCTGCTGCCATGGCTTAAAGTGTAGGTGTTGGCCGCATGGTTTAAAAGCAGGCTGAGAAGCAAAAATACGACTCCCAAAAACATCTGGAGATAAAAAAGCTTATGGGACTTAAGTTCCGCATACCTTTGAAAAATATTTTTTATTTTATTCATACCTTAAAGCTTCAATTGGGTTTAATTTTGCGGCCCGGCGCGCCGGGTAATAGCCAAAAATTATGCCGATACCCGCGGAAACTCCAAAAGCCAGCAAGATGGAGCTTGGGGAAATACTCGTATTAATGCTGGCAAATCTGGTCACTGCCCAGGCAAGCAACCAGCCCAAAACCACCCCCAAAACCCCGCCCACAAACGTCAACATCACGGCTTCAATCAAAAACTGCAGGCTGATGTCAGCCTTATGCGCGCCAATGGCCTTGCGTAAACCAATTTCTCGCGTCCTTTCAGTCACAGTAGTCAGCATCATGTTCATAATCCCAATCCCGCCCACAAGCAAAGAAATGCCGGCAATAGAAGCAAGTAAAATAGTGAAAATCCCGGTGACAGAAGACGCGGCGGCGACAATGTCCGCCTGGTTCTGTACCGTAAAATCCACTGACTCTGAACCGGTAAGGCTATGGCGCTGGGTCAGAATCTGGGTGACCTGCTGCTGCACCGCGGCCATATCGCCCGAACTCTGGGCGGAAATACTAATGGTGCTCACGTAACTCTGGCCTTCGGCGTTCGGCCCGACCAGGTAATGTTGGGCCACGGAAACGGGAATAAAAATAATGTCATCCTGGTTAGAAAAACCGCTGCCCCCCTTGCTTTTGGTCAGCCCGATGATTTTAAAATTTATACCTTTAATACGAATGGTTTCTCCTATAACGTCAGCCCCGCTGCCAAATAAATCATCCCTAACGGTTGGACCAATGACGGCGACTTTTGCCAGGTCGGTAACTTGCTGGTCAGTTATAAACGAACCGCTGTCAATTACTACATTCCTGACTATGGGATAATTGCTGTCCGTACCCACTATTTGGGTATTGGTGTTGGTCCCTTTGGCCGTAACCTGGAACCTTCTGGAAAGTTCCGCATCTATGGCTTTGGCCAGGCTAACCTGCTGCCTAAGCGCTTCCACATCAGCCATAACCAAAGTCTGAGAACTGCCCTGCCCCCCGCTTACAACCACTCCGGGCCCGCGCTGCACGCCTGGCGTCACAATTATCAGGTTGGAGCCAATGGATTGGATATTGCTTTGGATGGAGGCTTGCGCGCCCTGGCCAATGGCGATCATGGCGATTACCGAACCAATGCCGATAACGATGCCCAAAATCGTCAGGCTGGACCTGACTTTATTTACGGTGATCGCAGAATAGGTTTCCTCCAAAACGTCGCTGATTTTCATAGAGTCTAAGGTTTTAAAATTTCGTCCTGGGTAATGTTGCCGTCGCGGATATGGATAATCCTTTTGGCATGAGCGGCCACATCGTGTTCGTGGGTAATAAGAACAATGGTCTTGCCCTGGTCATTTAGCTCCTGGAAGGTTTTCAAAACCACTTCACCGGTCTGAGTATCCAGGTTGCCGGTGGGCTCATCGGCTAAAATCATGGCCGGATTGTTGACCAGCGCCCGCGCAATAGCCACGCGTTGCATCTGTCCCCCGGATAGCTGGTTAGAAAGGTGTAAAAAACGCGCTTCTTCCATGCCCGCCGAGAGCAGGGCTGCCCTGGCGGCCTTCTCTCTTGCGTCACGATCAACTTCCGCATAAACCAGGGGTAAGGCAACATTTCTCAAAACCGTGGCCCGAGGCAACAAGTTAAACGCCTGAAAAACAAAACCGATTCTTTTTTTTCTGACTTCGGCCAGCTCATCGTCGGAAAGCTTGGAAACATCCTGGCCATCCAAAAAATAGCTGCCCGAGGTCGGGGTGTCCAGTGCTCCTAAAATATGCATGAGTGTTGACTTGCCGCTGCCGGAAGGGCCCATAATCGCCACAAATTCGCCGCTTTTTATGGAAAAGGAAACCCCTTTCAAAACCACAGTCTCCGAATCCCCGCTCTTATATGCCTTGGTCAGGTTTTTGCATTCAATCATACGCTTTGTGTTTCGCTTACTGCTTTGCCTACCGGCCAGCTCCCCCGCCCGTAATCCCCGGGATTCTGAAACTGCTGCCAGAGGAAGCGTTGGTGGTCTTGGTTGTGCTGCTTGAATCTATAGTTTGAGTAACCAGCTCCTGGCCTTCGGTTGCGCCCGAAATAATTTCCGTATCGGTCTCGTTGGCTGAACCGACTTGCACATTTTGGTTCACCGGCTTGCCGCCTTCCAGAACCTGCACGTAACTCTGGCCGTTCTTGGATTTAACTGCTGCGTTTGCCACCATTAAAACATCCGTCTTCACGTCCGTAATAATGCTGGTGGTTACACTCATACCGGGCTTTACCTGGTCGTTCTGAGTATCAAAAGCAATTGTTACGTTGTAACTGACCACTCCCTGGCTGACTGTGCCAATGGTGTCTATAAGCACAACTTTGCCTGTAACACTTAAGCCGCTAATGGCGTCAAAAGTCATCGTGGCCTTTTGTCCTAACTTAACCTTAGAAACATCTACCTCATTCAGTGAAACCTTCGCCACCTGCTGGTTGGTTATCATCGTAACAATGGTCGTGCCCGCGGTTACTTTGTCGCCGGCGGAAAAAGCCACGGAAGCCACCACGCCATCAAAGGGAGCCTTAAGTACCGTGTTGCTGTATGCGGTCTGGGCATTGGCGAGCTGGGCCTGGGCCGAGGTTATCTGGGCTTTGGCAGAGGCAATATCGGCCTGCGTGGGGGGCTTAACGGTGTTCTGCAAAGAAAGGTTGGCCTTGTCCAAAGCGGTTTGAGCCGCAGCAATTGCGGCCTGGGCCTGGTCAACGTTCTGTTTCTGGTTTTGCACTGCGGTATTGTAAGCATTTAAATTGTTAAGATAGTTAGCGGACTTGGTGTTGGGCACGCTAACCGTCCATTTGGTTGACGGGCTGAAATTGCCAGTGCTGCTGAAAGTCACATACAAGCCGTTGCCCAGCGGCTGTGACAGCCCGCGGTTTATCTGGCCGCTCTCCGTGCCCAAACCGGAGGTGGAATAAAAATAACCGTTGCCGTTTTGGTAGACAGTAATGTTGTAAACCCCCTTATCAACTCCGGTGTAATTCCCGCTCAGGGTCAAAGTCACTGTGCTGTTAGGGTCACTGGGTTCGGCCTCCAAGTCGGCGTTCAATAAATTAGACAGGGCTTTATCCACGGCCTGCTGCTGCTGGGTGACAGTATAAGTATAAGTCCTCTTGGCCTGGTCCAACGATTGCTGCGCAGATTGGATAGAAAGTTTCTGAGACTGCACGTCAATGTCGGTTGCGCCGGCCATCAGTTTATCGTACGAAGCCTGAGCCTGTTCCAAATTGGCCCGGGCCTGGGCCACGCTGTTGGCTGCAGATTGCTGGTCAATAATGGCAATCACGTCCCCACCCTTGACCTGCTGGTTGTTTTTTACGTTAAGCGCCGTAATCCGGCCATCGGTCTGGGGCTTAATATCCATCTGGTCTGAAGTCTCAGCCTGGCCTGTTCCGGTCACCGACACTACCAAAGTACCCTTGGTAACAGGTTGGGTAACGTATTGCACCGCAGTGCTTCCTGTTTTAGATTTCTGGTAATACCAGTACCCGATTGCCAACGCCACAATCAAAATGCCAATTAGGAGGCGTTTTCTTTTCAGAATGTTTTGAAAAAAATTCATGAATTGATTTTTAGATTATGTTTAATTTCAAACAAAGCTATTTGGGCTACCTGAAAGGTGCGGGAGGGCCCGGCGGCGGGAAAAGCGGTCGCTCTGCCGCATCAAAAATCCGGATTATCTTGGCAGTAATGCTCCCGTCTTCGTTCGGCGCACCAATAACCACCACCGTATCGTCGGTTCTCAGACTTTGGTTATGG
>JAMDEL010000095.1:0-287 GCA_023487095.1 Patescibacteria group bacterium | reverse complement strand
ACAGGGCTTGCCTGCCTTTTACCACCACGGTTGTTGCATCGGTGGTTATGATTTTTTCCACATTGTCGCGCCCTTTCACAATTAGTTTGACGCCGTCCGAGCTCACGATACTGCCTGCTACGCCATGGCCGTCAGTAAAATCCCTGCCTTCAAACTCCTGGAAAAAACCCCCTTTGGGTCCGCCAAAAACCCGATGATAATTAGCACTCCAACGGAAAGCATAATTAGCCTTGCGGAAACCCACATAGACCCCCAATTGGAACACCAACAAAACCTAAAATGAAATT
>JAMDEL010000007.1:7725-10864 GCA_023487095.1 Patescibacteria group bacterium | reverse complement strand
CGGTTACCTCACCAGACGCCTTTTTCATTCCTGACATAGCCGTCGTTCTTGGCTTTTACGGCTTTGCCGGCTTCATCGATGTACAAAGTTTCGCCCGAGGTCACATGGCTGCCGTCCTTAATGGCAGAATGGGCCTTGCCCAAATTGAAGCTGTCTTTTTCCACGTCCGCGCCCTGGATGCGCACCATAAATTCCTTGTTGGTCAGCTTGGAAACGTAGACCTGGCCGTCAATTTCGGAAACGAAAGCCTGACCTTTGGGTTCCCGGGCTTCAAACAATTCTTCCACGCGGGGCAAACCTTGGGTAATGTCTTTTACGGAAGCGGATCCGCCAGTGTGGAACGTTCTCATGGTCAGCTGCGTGCCCGGTTCGCCAATGGCCTGGGCGGCCACAATGCCCACGGCTGCGCCGAGTTCCACCATGCCGTTAAAGCCCAAGTCATAACCGTAGCAAAGGCGGCAAATGCCGCGGGTAAGTTTGCATTTAAGCACCGAGCGGCACTTCACTTCTTCGGCCCCGGAATCCACAATCTGTTTGGCCATAAAGTCGTCTATGCCCTGGTTCTTTTTGACAATCAGCTTGCCGGCTTTGTCTTTTATGTCCTCGGCAGCCACGCGGCCGAACAATCTCCGGTCAAACGGCTTGTTCATGCGCTGGGATTCCACGAGGGTAATAACGTCATAATCTTCCGTGCCGCAGTCTTCGGCATTAACCACCACATCCTGGGCCACGTCCACAAGGCGCCTGGTGAGGTAACCGGCGTCAGCCGTCCTTAAGGCGGTGTCGGACATACCTTTTCTGGAACCGTGAGTGGAGAAGAAATATTCCAGAACGGCCAAGCCTTCCTTAAAGCTGCCGCGCACGGGCAGTTCAATAACATCGCCGGCCGGGTTCACCACCAAGCCTTTCATGCCGGACATTTGGGTAATCTGGGAGAAGGAACCGCGAGCGCCGCTCGAAACGAAATAGTTAATCGGGCCATGCTCGGGCACTGCCACGGCTTTGGTCACGCTCTTGGCGATTTTTTCGGACACATCGGCCCAAATTTCCACCACGCGGTTTTTGCGCTCTTCTTCGGTCAAGAGACCTTCCTGGAACTGCTGGTAGGTATTCTGGACTTCCACGTCCGCGCCTTTAAGCATATCGTACTTTTCGGCAGGCACGACCAGGTCGTCTATGCCCCAGGACAGACCGGAGCGCTTCATGTAGTAAAAGCCCGTGCGCTTAATCTCATCAATCAGTTCCGCGGTGCGCTCGTTGCCTAAAGTTCTATGCGCTTCGCGCACCAAAGCCTGGAGCTTTTTCTTGTCAAAGTTCTCGTTCCTAAAGCCCATTTCCGGAGGCACAACTTTGTTGAAAATCAAACGGCCCACGCAGGTTTCAATAATTTCCGTGGAATTTTCCAAACGGACTTTAATCTTGGCCTGGATGTGCACAAAGTTGTTGTTGTAAGCCAAAATGGCTTCTTTGGGGCTGGAGAAAATTTTGCCTTCGCCCTTCACGCCGTCGCGGAGGCGGGTTATGTAGTAGCAGCCCACGACCACGTCCTTGTCCGGAGTCATAACCGGATCGCCGGAAGCGGGTTTAAGCAGGTTGTGAGCGGAAACCATAATCTCGCGCGCTTCTTTTTGTGCAGGTTCGGTGAGTGGCACGTGTACGGCCATCTGGTCGCCGTCAAAGGCCGCATTAAAGGCCGCACACACCATGGGGTGCAGCTGGATGGCCTTGCCTTCTATAAGCACAGGCTGGAAAGCCTGGAAGCCCAAGCGGTGCAAGGTCGGGGCGCGGTTTAAGAGGACATAATGGTCTTTAGTGACTTCTTCCAAAATATCGTAGACTTCGGTCCTGCCCTGCTCAATCAAACGGTTGGCGCTTCTTACGTTATGCGCGTATTCGCGGCCAATGAGTTTGGAAATTACGAAGGGCTTGAAAAGTTCAAGGGCCATAATTTTCGGCAAACCGCACTGGTGGAGTTTCAAATGCGGACCCACCACAATCACCGAGCGGCCGGAGTAGTCCACGCGCTTGCCCAAAAGGTTTTGGCGGAAACGTCCCTGTTTGCCTTTAAGCATGTCTGCCAAAGAGCGCAGTTTGCGCTTTTGGCCAGTGGAAGCCGTAACTTCCTTGCCGTGGCGCACGGAGTTGTCTATAAGCGCATCCACAGCTTCCTGGAGCATGCGTTTTTCATTCCTGGTAATAACTTCCGGGGCTTTAATCTCAAGCAGTTTCTTTAAGCGATTATTGCGGTTTATCACACGGCGGTAAAGGTCGTTTAAGTCAGAAGCCGCAAAGCGTCCGCCGTCGAGCTGCACCATAGGGCGCAAGTCCGGAGGAATGACGGGCAGCGTGGTCACCAGCATCCACTCGGGGCGTAAGCCCGAATTAACCAAAGACTTGATCAAACGCAAACGCTTTAGCATTTTGCGGGCTGCCTGGCCTTCCAAATTCGGCAAAGCGCTTTGCATTTCGCGGGCCAATTCCTCAAGGTTTACTTCTTCAAGCAAACCTTTTAAAGCCTCGGCGCCAATGCCGGCCGTAAACACGGGGCCGTACTTAAGCGACAAGTCGCGGTAGGCGAGCTCGGAAATAACCTGGAATTTCTTAATGCCTTTAAGTTCGCTCCTGGCCTGGTCGCGGATGCTTTCCAAAGCGTCCAGTTCCTTGGCCCAGGCGTCCTTCAGCCGGGTAATTTCCGTATCAATTTCAGCCTGCAGGACATCTTCGTCCACTTTGCCGGCTTTTTTGCCCAGTTCAGCTTTGCTTTTGCCAATCAGGCTTTCGTATTTTTCTTCAATGGCTTTCTTTTTGGCCTTAAATTCCTTTTCAATCTGCTCCAAAGTGGCCAAACGCGAGGCTTCGTCCACGCTGGTTATGATATAGGAAGCAAAGTAGACCACGCGCTCCAGTTCCTGCACGCCCAAATCCAAAATCAGGCCCAAGCGGGAAGGCACGCCGCGCAAAAACCAAATATGCGCCACAGGCACGGCCAATTTAATGTGGCCCATGCGTTCGCGCCTCACCTGCGACTTGGTAACTTCCACGCCGCACTTGTCGCAGACTATCCCCTTGTAGCGGATGCGCTTGTACTTGCCGCAGTAGCATTCCCAGTCTTTAATAGAACCTAAAAAGGAGAAGAAGA
>JAMDEL010000007.1:0-7715 GCA_023487095.1 Patescibacteria group bacterium | reverse complement strand
TCTCGGGGCTAGCCAGTCTTAGCCGCACACCTTTGAAATTTTCTGTAAGAGTTGACATAGGTTTTTAGAAAAGTAAGAAATTAGTAATTAGTTGAGTGCTTTCAAGCGCGCTATTTACTTTTTTCTTTCTTTTTCTTCTTCTCCTTTTTAGGTTCGTCGTCAAACAAGGAAGCGGCTACCACCTTTTCCTGGGGGTGCGGCTCGCCTTGCGGGAAAATCTCCGGCTCGACCGAAGCGGGCATAACCAGTCCGCCTTCGCCTAAGAGTTCTACATCTAAACACAGGCTCTGCAATTCTTTGACCAACACGCGGAAAGATTCCGGAATGTTCGGCTTCTTAATGGCTTCACCTTTAACAATGGATTCATAAGTCTTGCTTCTGCCGACCACGTCGTCGGACTTGATAGTCAGCATTTCCTGCAAAGTGTGGGCCGCGCCGTAGCCTTCCAAGGCCCAGACTTCCATTTCCCCGAAACGCTGGCCGCCGAACTGGGCTTTACCGCCCAAGGGCTGCTGGGTAATTAAGGAGTACGGTCCGGTGGAGCGGGCATGCACCTTGTCGTCCACCAAGTGGTGGAGTTTCAGCATGTAAGCCACACCCACAGTCACCTTTTCGTCAAAAGCTTCGCCGGTCTTGCCGTCAAAAAGCGTAACTTTGCCGTCCCTGGGAATGCCGGCTTTTTCCAATTCTTCCTTAATCTGGGTTTCGGTCACGCCGTCCAAAACCGGAGTTGCGACTTTGTAGCCCAAAATTCTGGCAGCCATGCCCAAGTGGGTTTCAAGTATCTGACCCAGGTTCATACGGGAAACCACGCCAAGCGGGTTTAAAATAATATCCACGGGCGTGCCGTCCGAAAGGTAAGGCAAGTCTTCCACAGGCACAATTTTGGAAATAACACCTTTGTTGCCGTGGCGTCCGGCCATTTTGTCGCCCACCTGGATTTTCCTTAAGACCGCGACTGACACCTGAATGCTGCGGATTACGCCTGAGGGCAGCTTGTCGCCCGCGTCGCGGGAAAACTCGCGGATGTTAACCACTTTGCCGTATTCGCCGTGAGGCAAAATCAGCGAAGTGTCTTTGACATCGCGGGACTTTTCGCCGAAAATTACGCGCAAAAGTTTTTCTTCAGCCGTAAGATCAGTTTCGCCTTTGGGGGTAATCTTGCCGACCAAAATATCGCCGGCCTTAACCTGCGCGCCAATGCGGATAACGCCGGTCTCGTCCAAATCTTTCAATTTTTCTTCGCCCACATTGGGAATATCGCGGGTTACCTGTTCGGGGCCCAGTTTGGTGTCGCGCACGTCTATCTTAAAGTCATCAATATGTATGGAAGAATAGCGGTCCTGCTGCACCAGTCTTTCGGACAAGAGAATGGCGTCTTCATAGTTGCCGCCTTCCCAAGACATGAATGCCACCAGCACGTTCTGGCCCAAGGCCAGTTCGCCGTGCTCTGTGGAAGCGCCATCCGCCAGCACATCGCCTTTTTTCACTTTCTGGCCCTTAAAGGCGCGCGGGATCTGGTTTATAGCCGTAGCCGAGTTGGTGCGCATAAACTTCAAAAGCTTGTGCTCGTGCTTCTTGTTCTTTTCGTCAGTCACCACAATCTTGTCGCCCGAAACTGCCGTAACTTCGCCCGACTCTGCGGCCAAAACCAAAGTGCCGCTGTCGTGCGCAGCTTTAAATTCCATACCCGTGCCCACGAAAGGCGCGTCCGGCTTAATGCAGGACACAGCCTGGCGTTGCATGTTGGAACCCATCAAGGCGCGGTTAGCGTCGTCGTGTTCCAGGAAAGGAATCAAGGAAGTGGTAACGGAAATAATCTGCTTGGGGGAAATATCTATGCAGTCAAAATCGTCCGTGGAGGCAATGCCTGGCTCGGAACGCACGCGGGCCGAAGAACGGGGCTCCTTAAAGTAGCCTTTTTCGTCCGTTTCCACGCTGGAGTCACCAATTATAAGCTGTTCTTCTTCAAAAGCGTCCAAATCGGTAATCTCCGTGGTCAGCCTGGCTTTTATGCGGATCTCGGTCAAATGTTTCTGCTTGGCCAAGTCCTTAGCCATTTTTGCAGTAATGGTTTCGCCGGCCTTAACCAGCACTTCGCCGCTTTCGGTCTTCACATCAAACAAGGCAATTTCATCCGCTGCATCCGTGCCGTTGTTCTTGGCAAACTTTTTCACTTTGCGGTAAGGGGTTTCTATAAAGCCGAAGTCATTGACCCGGGCATAAGTGGCCAAGTGGGCCACAAGGCCAATGTTTGGGCCTTCAGGCGTGGTAATCGGGCAAAGCCTGCCGTAGTGGGAGCGGTGCACGTCGCGGACTTCAAAGCCGGCGCGCTCGCGGGACAAGCCCCCGGGGCCCATGGCCGAAAGCCTGCGCTTGTGTTCCAGTTCGGCCAGAGGGTTGGTCTGGTCCATAAACTGGGACAGCTGGGAAGAGGAGAAAAATTCCTGCATAGTGGCCACAATCGGGCGCACGTGAATCAGCTGGGCCGGGGTCACGGTATCGAGGTCAGCCAAAGACATGCGGTCTTTGGCAATTCTGGCCATACGGGCCAAGCCTACGCGGAAACGGGCCTGGATAAGTTCCCCTACTGCGCGCACGCGGCGGTTGGCCAAATGGTCAATGTCGTCCTGCACGCCCTGGCTAATGTTGAGCTTCACAATTTCGCGCACAGCCAAAACCAAATCCTCTTTGGTCAAAATCGGGCTGTCATTTTCCTTAACATGCAAGCGCTGGTTAAACTTGTAGCGGCCCACAGCGGAAAAGTCGTAGCGTTCAAAGTTAAAGAACATGCCGGTTATCAGGCTTCTGGCGTTGTCCACGGTGGCAAGGTCGCCTGGGCGGATACGCTTGTAAACTTCCTTAAAGCCTTCGTCTGCGTTGCTGGAGGCGTCTTTGGCCAAGGTGTTCTGAATGTATTTGGTGTCCGGGTCGACGTCTATGTCTTTAAAAGTTTCCACAATCTCTTCATTGGAAGGCAGGCCGAACACGCGTAAGAGTGCGGTAATGGGAATTCTGCGCTTCCTGTCGATCTTCACGCCAATTACACCGGCTGCGTCTGTGTCCAATTCCAGCCACGCGCCGCGGTTAGGGATAATTTTGGCCCCGTAGTAGTTTTTGCCGCGCAAAGATTCAGCCGTAAAGAACACGCCCGGAGACTTAATGAGCTGGTTTACTACCACGCGCTCCACGCCATTGATTATAAAAGTGCCCCGCGGGGTCATAATCGGAAAATCGCCAAAATACACGTCCTGGGTCTTGGTTTTGCCCGTAACTTTGTTTACCAGTTTGGCGGAAACGTAAAGCGGCGCTTCGTAAGAGGTGTTTCTTTCCCTGGAAGTGAACTCGTCGTACTTGGGCTTGTCAAAAAAGTAGTCGCCAAAATACAGTTCCAAATTTTTGGAGGTAAAATCCCGGATCGGGCTTACTTCAGCCAAAAGCTCTTTAATGCCTTTTTCCAAAAACCACTTATAGGAGTTCAGCTGAACTTCTATAAGGTTCGGCAAAAGGGCGGTTTCGTGCTTGTGGGTGAAAAACTTCCGGGGTTTGAGTTTGGCTTCCTGGGTAGCCACGGCTTGGGTGTGCGGTTTTGCGGACATTGGGTTTAGTTAAGTTTAAAAGTGAAAGTTAAAGATTTTGTAATTTATAGTGGCGTTCGACCCGCCATTTAAAGAAAAATACGCAATAAAAACTTGCCCCTTTTGGCTTATTTAAAAGGGTTTTTACTATTTAATTATAATAGGCTAAAAGTTGTGCCATTTAGAGGCTTAAACGCCCTAAAACAAACTGCCCTGGAAATACCGATTTCCAGGCAAGTTGTTTGTTAATTTTCCCTGTTTTTACGCCTAAAGCGAGTTAAACCGGGTGGTACACGTTCATCCCCTAGTCGTGTAATGTGTATATGAAATATACCAGTTCTTGAGCCTTTGTCAAGCGTCATCGCATTAAGCGATTTTATACCTGCGGATATGTCTAAATTAGATATTTTTTCTTATCCTCTGGGTACAAAAATTGGACAGTATACTGGGAATAGTCCCTGGTCGGGTCATCCACGCTAAAATTCGGGAAAAACTGCTTTCTATACTCAGGTTTAATTTGGTTAAGGGAACTTCTACCCAAACCAGTTTCAGCATCTGCAAAAAAACTTAAATTTGCCACATTGTTGTTGCCAACAATAAACCGAATACCAAATTGCTTCGCAACACCTGGCAAGGTACTTTGGTAAAATTCCTTACCAATCCCCTGCCTTCTTTCTGTGTCAAAAAATACCGTATGCAAAACTTCAGGACTTGCTGGTTCTTGTCCAAAATGGTTTTCCATTAAAATTCGGTCAGTGAGCATTAGCCTGCCAGCATTAACTTCCTTATAATATTTAGCATGAAAATGATTTACAGTTCTTGGAGCCCCAGACAAAACCCGAATCCCTGATGTAGATTTTTGAGCCTCCTCTTCTCTGGTTTTTTGCCACTCATCCCAAGCTTTAGGGTCTGTAAGTTGCTCTGCGTAATAATCCTGCTCGCGAGCCAAAAACCAGACCCTGTTATCCGACTGCAAGGGAAGCGTGTTTACTTTCCCGGGATCAGAGGCAACTTCGTAAACCCTCCTGGGCAGAAAAGCCAGGTAAAGCTCGGCAGGAATTTGACTGATTTTAGATTGAGGATTCTTTTCAATCCACTCCCCCAACCTTCTTTGGTTTGCCTCTAGTATAGAATCTATCTGTCTATCTCTTATGTCTTGGTATTCACCTTCGCCGTTCATGTTTGTATTTAAGTGGGTATTTATTTTTTCCTTTTTAAAAATTGTACTGAACGGGGTTTCAAAAAGTTTTTTACAATTTTCCATTCGTCTTGCAAAACAACCCAACTGCCAATGTAGGCAAAAATGGCAGCAAAAAGACACAGGATAAAGGTTGCAGAGTATACATTTTCTAAAGTCTTATTTATGACCTCTTGCTTTGATAAGAGCTCCCATATCATTATGTTTATAAGACCCAAAAAAATGCTTAGGCCTGCAAACTCAAAATCTCCTTTTATTTCTCTACCCGTAAATTTCCTAAAGCACCAAACCATCAAAAATCCAGGGATTAAGAAAAGGAAAAAATTAGCTTCTGATATTTGTAGGTTTCCCATAAATTATATTCCAAATATGTAATTGTAATTGTGATTGTTTATAAATTTCATAGAGTTAAAGCTGGCATATCACTTTTCCCCCTCCTTCTTTTTCACTAGCGACAAGCACATCATTATATGGAAAAGTCTATCTGATACATCTCTTGTAAAGAATTTCTTTTTGCCAAAACCATGTGCAAAATCATTTCTTAAATTCATACCTAGTTTTTCTGTAAGCACCAATCGGAAATAAAAAGCCATGTTTTGCCCCACCCTAGAAAAAATAGCTTCGATTATACTTCCTTGCCCGTTCAATAATTGGGAAAGTGTAAGTCGATCGTATCCGCCAAGATTGTTCGGCTTCAAAATAATACCACCGCAATTTTTTATCAATTCCCTGATCGCGCTTTCTATGAGCGGATTAAATAAATGAGAGGAGACTAGATAATCATTATTCCAATATGCCGAGATCGCTCGCTCTAAATATTCTTTATTTTCGTTTTCAAAAAGTGTTGAATTTTTAAAATATTCCGTGATCTTTTGTTTAGAAATTCGATTTTTCAATTCATCTGTTGCCAACGTCAAAAAAAATGAACCGAATTGTAGATATTGTGAAGCATACCGCTGAAAATGATTATCATAGTCCTCTTCAAGGGTAGAAAGTTTTGCTATCGGTATTCCGTCATCGGAAACAACTTGTGTTGTACATAAAAATTGCAAGGGATACTTTCCGGAAACATCGTTTAGTTGTTTTTCTACCGCTTCCTTTTTTGGCAAAAAATTGATTGCCATTTTGGCGACGGTTGTTTCCAGTTTGCCCTGATCTTTATCACTAAAAATCGCTTTCAAAAAATCGTCAATATCCTTTTGTTTTATTTCCGTTGTTACGGAAATTTCTTTGAGTGATTTATTCCAATCCAAATCAAGCTGGCCAATTTCTTGTGAAATCCTATCGCTGGCGGCCTTAGCTTTTTGAAACGCCTTATCCCTATATTTTTGATATATTTCGTGTATTTTCTCGTATGCGTGTACCTTAAGCAATGCGTCAGAGTTTGTGCGGTCGTTAGTTTTTAAGGATTTTTCAAGAATACCCAAGACACGCAGTAAGTTATCCTCGTCTTTTTCGTTAGCGTAATATTCGGCAAGCAAAGAAACGGCATTTTCCGCAAGCCAAACATCTTTTTCAACCCTTTTTAATCTATCTTCTAAATCTTTAGTCAATTCCGCTTTTTCAGTCTTGTTAAGCGTAACTTTTTTGCCAAAATCCAAAATAAGCCACTTGAAAGCAAAACCCCACAATCCGGGCTTGTCGTCCGTTGCCGCTTTTTTCTCAAGATTGATTATCGCTTCTTTTACCTTGGCGATTTTATCTTGATTGCTAATTTGTATTGCCAAAACCAACGCTCTTTTGATTTTTGTTTTGCAATCAAGGGGATCAGCTAACGATTTTTGGCAAATCGCAATGTTTGAATCAATGACTATCTGAAATAAATCAACATCCGCATTTTTGTTTATGACTTTTGGCGAAAAATCAACAACTAAATCGGCATATCTTGACGAAAGAATAGGACTTTTGGTTCCCAATGTTTATTTTGCCCAATATTTTAATGTCTCCTGGTTTATTCTTTTTATGCTAGGATATTCAACCATTTGCCCTTGTTTGTTTGGCAAAATAAACATTGGGCCATGGTAGGTTTCCCAGCCGGAATCATCGCTTGGATATTCCGCCATAAAATCAAAGGCTATCTGCTCGGCAACATCTTCAATGGTTGGTTTATAATTGGCGTCTTTTACGAGAATATCTTTTATCTCTTTAGCAATATCATGTTCACCACGATAAGACACCAAGGCCTTTTGCTCTTGGTCTAAATTATCAAGATAAGTTTTGACTTCGTTATTAAGCATCCTCTAACTTTAACCAGCTGTTACATATGCAACCTTTTTATGAGGCTGTTTCAAAAATTTTCTTAACAAAAGCTGTGCGGGCGTAAAAAGCACGGCTCGTTGAACCATGCCCCGCACCTTTAGTGCGTGCCTGGATCCACTTACCGTCAGAGCCTGTCAAGGCAGAAAAACCCTTGGTAATAAGCTTGTTTCTGATTAAATCATAATCGGACTTTATTTCCTGAATCAATTTATCGTCTTCTGCAAAATCCAAACTGGCAACTTTAATAAGCTCGGCTTGTTCTGCATTTTTTCCATGCCACTCGACTGCACAAAAGATGATTGCCTTAAGCTTGGACCAACAATGGCTTTCAAAAAAAGAATGTTTTTTTAACTCCTCCGGATTAATCATGGTGATGGCCATGGTCTCTTTAGGAACTAATGCATTTTTTACGTGATGAAAACTGACGGACTTTAATTCCCATGAGAGCCCGTTTGGGGCTTTTGAAACATTTGTCTGAAGTCCGGCCAAGCGTTCGAGCACCAAACCTTTCCAACCCTTGTTCTGCTTCCCGGTTTCATAGGTAGTAATACTATGTTTTTTTGCCAATGCCCTTAAATCTTTGCCAATGTATTTTTTTAGATTTTTAATCGCGGTAGCCCTGGTAACAATCTTCATATTTTTAGATCGTTAAATCTTTTTACAGACAAATCCAAATACTT
>JAMDEL010000050.1 GCA_023487095.1 Patescibacteria group bacterium | reverse complement strand
CCGCATATACGGAAACACCTGTGTCCTGCTCGTCGGGAAAAGTTTCAAAGTCCACTCCCGTATGGAAACCGGAAAAACGTTCCGGGCTGACCGGGGAATTTTGAGGCGAAATCTTGATGCCAAAGGGTTTCTTCGTCACCCGCTCCAAGGCTTTGTCCAGGGGCGGAAACAACAGGGTGTGGCTAACTTGGTTTTCCTGGCCAAGCGTAGTGGTAGCCCTGGATGCTTGGCTTAAAGGCTCTTTTGGAGCCGGCAACAAAGGCTGGGTCCGGACTGTTTCAGGCTTTTGGTTTCGCCTGGCCAAAATTGCGCCCCAAATTAAGACGCCCAACAGCAGGCTGCCGAAAAAAAGCCCAAGATATAGGTTAAAGCTGGATTTATTCATGACCCACTCCTTCCTGCGTTAAGTTTACCCGAAATCTTCTTTTGCTGCCACAAAAAAAGAGCGCCCCTAGAAGCGCTCTTTTTTTATTTTAACCTTTACTTCAAAAAGGTAAAAGTCCTCAGGACATTATTTAGCCGGGCCTGGACATCTTCCACATTAACCTGCTCAGTTATAAAATCGGCTGCGCCGAAACCGGAAGTCCGAACGCCGGTCTGTAATTCGTAACACGAACCGTTTTTATAGGTATGGTAAATTTTACCATAGGCCTGATGGCTCATCCCGGCACCGGAAGCGTCGCCTACCGTGTAAGCCACGCCGTTGATTATTTCTTGCCTGACTGTCTCTGTTCCTTGGCTGCCTGCGCCGGAATTTGGATTATACTTCAAGCACTCGGCTTGGCTTAATTCTTGAGTAACAGCCACGCTGAAGAAAGCGCCGTCAAAGTCGGTGTTCGCTGGATAGGTTTCTTTCGGCAAACTGGCCGTAACCACAAACCTTCCGGTTTGGGCTTTGAAAAAATATGTTTGGATGGGCAAGTAATACGCATTAGCCGCACCGGCCGCCGGGCCATCGCTCACCAAGTAAGCCGCTGGATAATTGAATTTAAAATTGTAATCAAGATTTTGGTATTCGCGATCCTTTGCGTCCGATTGGCTCGGCACGCGTTTGCTTGAATGGGCGGCGCCGGAATAGTGTTCCTGCAAACTGGTCGCGGACTGATAATAAACCACGCTCGCGCCGCTGGCTTCCACTTTTAAGCTCTCCAGGGTGCCAAAACGGGCTTCGCTCGCGCCGCTTAAGTTTATATCCGCACTTTTAATTTGCGCGCTTTCGGCCTTGACGTTGCTGACGCCGGACAGCGACAGCTGAAGACTATCGGCTGTGCCGGAAAGAAACAGCTTGGAAGCACCGGAAAGTTCGGCTTCCATTTGGGGGGTTTTTACCTCTGCTCGTAACCCGGCTGGCGCCGCTAGCGGAAATTCTATCAAAAGAAGGGGCATAAATAGAAAGCTTAACTTTACCCCGGGTGCAAAACAGACAAATCTTAAACAGGCGCTCATGCCCGACTTTTAGAGTGCCGTTCTGGACAAAAATCCTGGTTTCGTCCAAGTCCTTCTGCCTGGCTTCCGCGACAACTTTAAAGCTGCTGCCCGGGTGGATAACAGCCTCGTCTACGCCGCCGATTTCCAAAGCGGAAAAATCCCGCAGCGCATACTCCTTGCTTGCAGTCTGAAAATATGGACTGGTTTTAACCAGGTCCTCCACCTGCGGCGCCAACTTTACCGCCATATTCAAAAAGACTGCCACAGCCACGACCCAAAGACCCAAAAGCATAAAGCTGCCCATCCGTTTGAAAGTTGAACGGTAAGCCACCAGACTGGTGCCCAGCAACAAGATAAAAACTATGGGGACAAAGGCCACAAAAAAAGCGCTAGCCACGGCAGCGTAATAAACCGCGCCGCTAGCGATTTCCTTTAACGGAAAATCAACATATGGCGAACCGGAATTGGTCAGCAAGCTCACAGCTGCAAAAACCAAGCCAGCCATGGCCATGGCAGCCACAACGGTAATGCCAACGCCTATAATTTTAAACAATACGGGCAGCAAACTTTGCAAAACCCTGCCCAAACCCCGGAAAAAAAGACCTAGGGCTTTAAATGGCGCAGCCAAAGCCCGCTTAACTGTACTGGGATCTTTTTTTTTAATTTCAGCCACCCTGTCCCTCACCGTTTGTTCAAGATTTTTTAAATTAATCGGACTGCCACGCATCTGCAATTTTTCCGTGTCCGTTTCCGCAGCCGGAACAATAATCCACAAAATAAGATACAAAACGATTCCAAAGCCCCCGAAAAAAATGGTCAAGGCGAAAATCAGGCGCACCCAAGCCGTGTCTGTGCCCAAATAGACCGCCAAGCCGCTGCAGACACCGCCCAGAATTGCATCATCTAAATTCCGGAACAGGCGCTTGGGCATCCCTGGCGCCTTTGGCACCGCTTCCTGGTTTGGCGCGCTATCATTTTTACCCGCCTCGCCAATCTGGTCAGGCCGCCCCATGACGCTAATTAGCTCCTGAACCATGGCAGGGCTGATTGGCCGGCCAGTCTGGGCCTTCGCCGAAAACTGCTCGGCGATCCTGTCTTCCATGTCGCTGACAATTTCCCCCGCATCGGGATACGAAGCAAACCGCGCCTTAACTTCGCTCAAATATTTTTCCAGGGTCGCATATGCTTCTTCCTCAATTTGGAACGACAGCCCGCCAATGGAAATATTAATTGTTTTTTTCATATTTTTTAATTAGTGAATTAATAGATGAGGTTAGCTCCTGCCACGTTAAGGTTAACTGCTCCAAAGTTCTTTTGCCTTCGCCTGTCAGCCGGTAGTATTTGCGGGGAGGTCCGGCTTTGGATTCTTTCCAGGAATATTCCAAAAGCGAATCGGATTTTAACCGCGACAACATCGGGTAAAGCGTGCCTTCCACCACAATCAGGTTATCAGCTTTGAGTTCGCTTAAAATATCCGAAGCGTATAATTCGCCCTGGGAAATGGCTAAAAGAATGCAGTATTCCAGCAAGCTCTTGCGCATTTGGGCGCGGGCGTTTTCCATGTCAAAAATCTTGTTGTCCATGTAGGGAATATTAAATCTATTTAGAGCATAGCACCCACTACCTTTTTATGCAAGGTACTGGGTTGTGGATAACAATACCACCCCTTTCTTGCCCAAACAAAAAAGCGCCTCTAGACGCGCTTTTTTGTTATTAGTTTCTAGCTTCTGAATACTTAAACAACTGAATTTGTGTAATTTATCTTTTGCTTTTTCTTTAAGGCTCCAGTTTTGATTCAGGCTCCGATTCGTGTTTTCCAGCCTCTGTCTCCTCTTCCTTTTCCTGGCTCTGGGTCGTGGTCGCGGAAGGGGCCTGCGGCAGCAAAACCGACCCTTCTCCGGTGCTCGTGCTGGCACCTAGCACCTGGCCCTGCGGCAAAACATTGGGCAGGTTAGTAACTCCCGAACTGGCCGTCAAGCTTGGGGTCAAAACTTTCGGGACTGTCGCCTCTTGTCTTCGGCTCTGCTGTCTGGGGTCAGGGTCTCCGGCTTTATGCCTTAACCCTCTCACTTCCCCTTCCGGCCGTTTTCCTTTTTCCTGCCCTTCCTTGTCCTTTTGGTCCTCTTGTGGTCTGTCTTCTGCTTTTTCCTGCTTTTCGTTGGAAACGCCTATCCGGTCTTCAACCTCAATATCTTCGGTTTTGGCTTTGGCCACCAAGCGGACTATAGCCGTATTTACATTCTCTGCGGCCTGCGCATTACCCTTGTCTTCTAAGTCTTTTTTTACCTGGGTTAGACTTTCTACTGCTGTGGAAACCTCAATGTTGGCCTGAACGCGGGCCTCTTCTTTCTGTTTGGATAATTTTTCCGCATTGCCAGGCTGGGCTGGGATTGATTTAATGTCAGAAAGTTCGTGCAGTCTCTCTTCGGCCTGTTTTGCCATGATCAAGGCCTTAGGCTGGCCAGCGGGGGTCAATTGCAGCTCCAGCTTTTCTTTGGCTTTTTTCACTGGATACAAAACATCACCAGGCAATGAATAACCGGAGGCAAAGACCGTGCCGCTCAAAAAGACCACTCCGGCCAATACCGAAAAAGCCAACTTTGGCAGCCACATACGGTTTTTTGCTGAAACCTTTTCCTGTTTGGCCACATAGGCGCTGTCCTGGGGCACGAGCCTAATGGCTGCCATGACCTTGGTTTTAAGCTCTAAGTTTTCAGCCGCGGACATATCCAAACCGGCAGCTGTGTTTCTCAACCCCGAAAGTTCCTTTTCCAATTTTTTTGCTCTAAAAATTGACATTGTTGCTTTTCCTTAATTTCCTCAGCTTATTTATGGCCCTATGCTGGATCAGCCTAACCGCCAGGTTGGTTTTGCCAAGCAGTTCGGCGGTCTCTTCCACAGTCAAATCCTGAATAAAACGGTATTCCACTACGCGCCTGTAGATTTCCGGCATTTCCGTCATTAAAGAGCCCAGCTGCTTTAGGGAAAGCTCGGCATCCAAGACTTTTGACATGTCGGCGGCTTCCTGCTGCCAGGGCGCCTTACTGCTTTCATACTCTTCCGACATTTCCAGGGCTTCCGGAGTGCGGTAGACTTTCCGCAAAAAATCATTCAGGGCATTGGCCGCCACCCTGTAAGCCCAAGCGTTAAAAGTGCCCTTGCCTTCGTCGTAGTTCGGCAAGCCGCGCCAAATTTTTACGAAAACCTCCTGAAGCACATCCTCCGCATGCTGCCGACTGGAGATTTTCAGCCGGATGTAGCGGTAGAGCTTGCCGGAGTAGGCGTCGTAAATCAGGGAAAAAGCCTGACTGTCGCCGTTTTGGGCCTTTTTAATTTGCTCTGAAAGATCCATTCGCTTTCACTTAATATTACGCATTAGCTTTGGGCGCGTTTCAGCCTGTAGCCGAAAAGTCAGCCTCACCGGACTTTCAGCTTTGCCATCTCAGGGCTGTCCAAGAGCTGTTGGTCATGCTGGCCGAAAAACGTTTGGGTCATATCCGTGCCGCAGGCAAAAATATCGCCGCCGGGATGCTGGGACCTGAAATCCGTAACATCATACCGCTGGCCGGAAATGGTAATAATACAGCGGTTGGACTCAGCCGGCGGAGCCTGACTTGGCGTGGGGGCCGAGGGCTTAGGGGCCGCGGGAATGGGATTTTGGACAGCAGGGGCGGATTTAACCACGTCTTTTCCGGCCGCAGGCGATGACGTAGCGGGTGATACTGGACTGGTGGTCGCCGTCTCCGGCATAACCCCGACCGCCTGTTCGGGCACGGATGTGCTGGCATTCTGAAGCTGGGACTTAAGACTCAAGTTCTGGCTGTAAAGCACGTATAAAAACAGGCCGAAAAAAATCGCGTTAATTAAGCTGAATAAAGCTGCTATCTTCAGATACTTCATGGCAGGAAATTAAATTCTTCATAGATTAAATTTCTTGGATTCACGCCCAAAGAAACGAATTGTTCCCACAGGTCTTCTACCATAGTCCCGGGTCCGCACAAAAAAACTTGCTTGTCTTTCACGTTGCCGGCAGTTTTGGCCACCAAACCCGCGCTCAGCCTTGGCCCTTTTCAGTTGACTGGTGCAAAAATTTTATCTGCGGCTGCTGCTGGGCGAGGCGGCTAATTTCCTCCACATAGGCAGCATCTCTTTCCTGCCGCGTGGTGTAGAAGAGCCAGATATTTTTTTTCGGCGCGGCCTCGGCGTAGTATTTAAGCATGCTCAAAAAAGGCGTTATGCCGATGCCGCCCGCAATCCAAATTTCGTCTTTGTTTTTGGCGAAAGATTTTTCGCCAAAAGCCCCGTAGGGGCCGTAAAGCTTGACCTTCATGCCCGATTTGGCCAAACTCAACCTTTGGGTATAATCACCCGACTCCCGGATAGACAACCTTAAAAATTCGTCGCCCGGCGAGGAAGCAATGGAAAAAGGGTGGTCTTCCGTGCCTATGGCTTTGTCCTGGATAGACAAAAAGACAAACTGCCCGGGAGTGAACTCCAATTTTTTCCCATCGGCGGCAAGGGTTAATTCCACAATACCGTCCAGCTGGCGGACGGCTGCAATTCGGTAGTTATGCAGATGGCCCAGATGCGGGTACAGAAAACGTTTGTAAACGTAAGCAAACAGACTGGCAAACCCCAGGGACAGAATCCAATACCGCAGCGGCATATACCGGGAAGTGTCGCTGCTGATAAAAATTACGTGGGCAATAATAAACATTTGCGGAAAAACCATTAGGATGTGCGTCTTTTTCCAAATATGATAAGGCAAGCGGAGGAAGAGTGTCAGCACCAAGAGCATAATCATCAGGTATAAGGCAAAAATACCGTACGCGTACGGCAAGTTGTCCAAGGTGGGCAGGAAAAACCTCACGGCTGCAGGTACGCTGGGCAAGACGTTCAGAGCCAACAAAACGGGGTGGTTAAGCATAAACAAAAAAGCCAAAGCCCCGGTAATGGCATGGGTCTTGTAGACTTTGTCCAGGCCGCCGAACAGGGTTTCCAAAACCCGCATTCTGGTTGCGAGTATAAACTCGGCGCACACCAGCGTGGCAGCTAGAAGGCCGGCCAGCTGGCCTAGCGACTTGAAAGGATTGTCAAAAATTGTCGTCGGGTCGGGTTTTGAAAGAACCCACAAACTTATAGTGCTTAAAGCAGTTAAAGTTAAAAGCAGATTGCCGGTTTTTTTCATGATGTTTATTGAATGCTAACACGGTAATTCTACCATACCTTCCTTTCCAAAAACAGCGGTTTTAGGGCGCCAGTTTGGCTACCACTGGATATTTTTCCTTAATAATACTGCCCCCTACCACCCTTAAGTCGGCCGTGGAGTCCTTGCCTGCCAAAAAATGGTAACTGCCGCCTTTTTGATAATATTTTTTTCCCGCCGTAACATCGTAAACCAGGCCCTCAAACCCTATATAAATAGGCTGGCCCGGTTTGGTGCCGTCGTAAGCTTTGAGTTCACTGGCTTTCATGGTCGGCAAAACTCCAGCGGCCTTGATGCGGGCGGAGTTGGAACTGGCTGCGAACACCCAGGTCTTAAGGGCGAAAGCCGAACCCATAACCAGCAAAATGCAGGCAGTCACTATGAAGATTAAAGAATTGGTTTTTTTGGTTTTTTTTATTGTATGTATGTACATATGTTTATAAAGCTAACGAGCTTGGTTTGCCAAAAAAGCCCGCTCTGTTTTTCACAGCAGGCTTTTATAATAACTAGTCATCGTCTTCGCCGTCATCTTCCCATTGGCTCTGGCGCGAGATGTTACCATCTGACTTCACAAACTCGTCTTCTTCGGCCCAGCGGGAGCGGCTTGCTTCAGTCGTGCTGACACTTCCGGAGCCAGCCTCAGTGCCATTTGAGCCCGCAGCCTGGGTGCCAGTGGAAGAGCTGGTGCTGGTTGTGGGGTTTGCAGAGGAGCTGCCTTGGTTGTTTTGTAAAGTGTTGGAACTGGTAGTCTGGCTAGCGGCGGAAACCAACATTCCAATCGCCGGAACTGAATTAAAATAACTCACCGGGTGTGGAAACAGAGCGGTCACATCAATTCCGCCGGTTGCGCCATGGTGCTGACAGTTGGCCCACGCAGCAACACCGCTTAAATCATAAACCGTGCCTTTATACGCAATATAGCAATCACCCGCCTTATTGTGCAGCGCCAAGGTTTGTAAGGTAAAGGCATTCCCCGAGGAGGCGCCGGAAGCAGTACTGTCCAAAGAAACCGCACTGCTTGCGGAAATGTTACTGGTACTCGCCGAATTATTTATTGAGGCGCTGCTCCGGCTGTTTTGCGTGTTGCCTGAATTCGCGGTTTGGATGGTGGTGGACGCAACGGTAGAGTTTGCGGTTACGTTTTCGTCCTCGCTGCCTGTGGCAGTTAATGCAGCCAGAGCCGTACCAGACGATGTCGTCTGGATAGCCCGGACGGGTTCAGTCCCGGCCCCGTTCGCGTCCTCGGGTTTGCTGCTTACAATGCTGGCTTGGGGGCTTTTCACGGAATTCTTTTTTTCAGTTTTCGTGTTCTGAGAGGAAGCCGCGACCTGAATCATTTTCTGAGCCGCAGCAGAAGACAAAAACGCCGTTGAGACAATAAAAACCGCTGCCACAACCGCGGGCAAGGCCTTGTTCTTGGCCATTGAAAAAAATCTGTACATAATTTGTTTGTTTTAATTCTATTTCGGGGCTGAAAAGTATTATATTGGCTGTATTGGTTATTACCCAAAATTGCAGGCAAACGTTTCATTTGCATAAAAAACAAATTCTTGCATTTTTATGCGAAAACCAGACCCCAAACCCGACCTTGACAAAAAAAGTTAAAAGGTTTAATATTTAGATAGATGTCTAAATATCTAAATACACCTTTTATGCCCCTTTCTCAAACCTTTGCGGCCTTGTCTGACCCGAACCGGCAAAAAATCCTGGATTTGCTGAAAAAGCGGGAAATGCCGGTAGCGGAAATTGCCGCCCATTTGAGCATTTCCCTGCCCACGCTTTCCCACCATTTGGATATGCTCAAAAGGAACAGTCTCGTGTCCAGCCGCAGGGACGGACAAAAAATTCTTTATAGCCTAAACTTAAGCGTGTTTGAAGAAGTTTCGGAAAAAATTATCAAGTTCTTATCATTAAAAAATCGCAGTCCGGAAACTACATCTTTCCAGGATTAGCAAAAAAAATAATTACTAACTTTCTTTATGAAATTCACCCTAAAAAAAGAATTCCCCTCCCTGTTCCTGGTGGCAACCGCCTGGGTTGCCGGCTGGTATTTTTACAGCCACTTCCCGGAAAAAGTAGTCTCGCATTGGAATTTTTACGGCGAACCGGACGCCTGGGGCAAGGGCACGACCAACGCCGTGGCTATCCCTTCGCTGATTACGGGCATTTATTTGCTGTTTTTGGCCTTACCGCTCTTTGACCCAAAAAAAGAAAGGTACGAGGAATTTAAAAAAGCCTACGGGATTTTTAAAACCGCAATCATTTTGGTGCTGTTTTTGGTTTTTTTGGCCAGCGGGCTGTTTAATCTGGGCTACCACATTCCAATCCAGTACGTGGTACCGGCCATAATCGGACTGCTGATGGTAATCTTGGGCAACTACATGGGCAAACTGAAGCCCAACTGGTTTATGGGCATCCGTACGCCCTGGACGCTCAGCAATGAAAATGTCTGGAACAAAACCCACCGCATGGGCGGATACGCGTTTATCCTGTTCGGGCTGCTGATTTTCCTGACGCCGTTTTTGCCTAAATTTTTAGGCCTAGCAGCTTTTTCCTTAGGCATCTTAGTGGCCGTCTTCGGAACCATTGGCTATTCGTACTGGGTTTACAGACAAGAAAAAACCAAACCCAATTAAACCAGAATTTTCTGTTTTGGTGTGGTATAATATGGCAGTAAATTAAGCCCAAAACATGAATCTTAACAAAAAATTAAAAGTCGGTATGGCGGCCAACACCGCTTTTGCCATAGCCGAAATAATTGTCGGATTGGCCTCGGGAAGCCTGGCCCTGGTATCAGACGCTGTCCACAACCTGACCGATTCCTTAAGCATACTCATTGCTTTCGTCGGGCAAAAAATCGCCCAGCGCCCGGCAACAGAAGAACACACTTTCGGCTACGGCAAAGCCACTATCCTGACAGCCTTGGTCAATAGCCTGATTTTAATCGCCATTGCCGGCTTTATTTTCTACGAAGCCTACCAAAAAATTCTGCATCCTTCGCCCGTAAAGGGCGGGGTGATTATGCTGGTCGCCGGCATCGGCATCCTGGTGAACGGCGGCGTGGCTGCCATGTTTGCAAAAGACAGAAACAACCTGAATATGCGGGGTGTTTTCCTGAACATGGCCTTTGACACCCTGGTCTCCCTGGGTGCGGTCTTTGCGGGCCTGGTCATCCTGGTTTGGGGCAAGACCCTGGCTGATCCGGTTATCAGCATGGCAATTGGTGTCATGCTGGTGTACGGCAGCATCCAAATCGTCAACCAGGCCATCCATATCCTGCTTGAGGGCATTCCGGAAAACCTGAAACCCAAAGAAATTATCAGGGCGGTTGGCCAAGTCCCCAATATCGTCAGCGTAGACAACTTCCACTTATGGAGCATTGCGTCGCAAAAACCGGCGCTCTCCTGCCATTTGGTGGTCACGCCTGCCGGGCTAGTTGACCATATCCAGCTGGTGGAAGACGTAAAAACGATGCTTTTAGAAAAATTCCAGATTGATCATTCCACCATAGAAATTGGGCTCAACCCCACCCCCGAGCATAAGCACTAAAAATCCGAGGATATTTAAAAAGCCCTGGCTTGGAAGCCGGGGCTTTTTTGTTTGCATTAAATGAACCTAAGCAAAAATAGGGAGATGGTCAAGACGGAGACTGCTGTAGACAACAAAATGGTATTGGCCACCAACTCGTTGTCCAGATGGTACTTTTCAGCAATCACGAACGCGGTCACAGCCGAAGGCATGCTGGCCACAATGACAGAAATCGCCGTAAAGTCAGCGCCTAGGCCCAAAAGCCTTACAAAAAACCAGACCAAGGCGGGAAAAGCAACCAGCTTCACTAAAGTTAGCGCTACGCTCCTGGATAAATGATGGAGCGCGAACTTACCGTGCAAAAATCCGCCCAAGGCAAACAGGGCCAAAGGAGAAGCGGTTGATCCCAGCATAAAAATAGGTTTTTGAATCATCTCCGCGACAGGCCCCTTGAAATTTATCATGCTTAAAAACACACCCACCGCAAGGGACGTAAAAAACGGGTTTTTAAAAAAATCTACTATATATGCACTCGCCCGCTTGGACTTAATCACCCAAAATTCCACTGCTAAGATGGAAAGAATCAAGCCTAACACCAAATGTACAGTGGCGGCGGCAATGCTGTAGGGCAACAGAGTCTTGCCAAACGCATCCGCTAAGAGCGGAAAACCGATATAAACCGTGTTGCCGACAATGCCGACCATAAAAGCCGCGGCTTTGAGGTTGCCGCGTTTCCAGGGAAGGATTTCCAACAGGCTAAACAAAACTAAGGCGTAAGCCAGCACAGCCCCGGTATTGGCCATCTCCCTATTT
>JAMDEL010000066.1 GCA_023487095.1 Patescibacteria group bacterium | reverse complement strand
ACCTCCTCGTTAATGGTTGCCATGACCCCATTTTTAATCAGCACTTTGATAACGTTAACTACGGGCAGTTTGAGGAGTTCGGCAAAGTCGCGGACTTTGATAAAAGTGGGCAGTTTGATAATTTTGGGCTGCTGGTCTTTTTCCGGCAGGTTGGCGGCCTGGCTTTGGCTGGCCAGGGATTCCAGGATTTTTTTGGCCAGATAGTTGTCTACTTTATTGGCCTTGGGGGAAATGAAAAAACCTTTCTCGCGGGCGCGGGAACGCAATTCCTGGATGGAAAGATTCAGTTGGGAGGACAGGGAAGAAAGGTTCATGGTTTGAAAAAGCTTTTTATAACTTATTAACTTTACCAGAATTTTAAAGAAAAATCAAGAAGATTCCTTTGTTGTTTTAAAGCTCTTTTTATCCAAAGCCCGCTGTTTTCCTTGCGGAAAAGAGCGGGCTTCTTCGTGGTTTTATGGGAGGTTGATGAGGTGCCCGACTGGCGTCGGGTACTTGCCAGTAAAACAGGCGGTGCAGTAGCCGCGCGTCTTGCCGCAGGCGGTTTTGAGCGCCGGCAGGGAAAGGTAGGCGAGGCTGTCAGCTTCAACGAAGCGGCGGATTTCTTCCACAGAGTGGTTGGCCGCAATGAGCTGGGCCTTGGTTGGCGTATCTACCCCGTAGAAACAGGGGGAGACGGTCGGCGGGCAGGCGATTCTGACGTGGACGCTTTTAGCTCCCGCAGCACGGACCATGCGGATGATTTTCCGGATGGTGGTGCCGCGAACCAGCGAGTCGTCTACCAGGACTACATGTCGGCCTTCAATCAGGTCACGGACCGGGTTGAGCTTGAGCTTCACTCCATTGTCCCGTTCCGCCTGTGAAGGCTCTATAAAGGTGCGTCCAATGTAGTGGTTCCTGACCAAGCCCATTCGGTACGGGATGCCCGAGCGAGTGGCGAATCCCAAAGCCGCTGGTTTGCCCGAGTCGGGAATTGGTATGACCACATCGGCCTTGACGGGGCGTTCTTCCGCCAGGCGGCGGCCCATTTCATACCTTCTGGCATCTTCGGATTTTCCGTCCAGACAGGCATCCGGACGAGAGAAATACACATGCTCAAAGATGCAGTAGGATTCCGGGGCGGACGCATAGGTTTGGCGTTTTATGCCTTGGCGGGTTATTTGAACCATCTCTCCCGGGCCGACCTCGCCGATAAAGCTGGCTTGGACCGGCCCAAAAGCGCAGGTTTCCGATGCGAAAATTACGCAGGGACGGTCGCCGGTGGAAGGAGTCTCCCCCATCACCAGGGGCCTGAAGCCGTGGGGGTCGCGTGCCGCAATGATTCCTTCCGGAGAAAGAACAACCACGGAAAACGCGCCTTCGGCTTTTTTCAGTGCGGCCTTAACGGCTTCGCTAAGGCTGGAGCTTTCCGAGGCGACAATGAGCTGAAGCAGGACTTCGGAATCGCTGGAGCTTTCAAATCTTACCCCTTTGCGCTCCAATTGCTGTTTCAGTTTAGCCGTGTTGGTGAGGTTGCCGTTGTGTGCCAGGCCAATTCTGCCGAATTTGGATTCGGCCATGAAGGGTTGGGCGTTTTTCAGGCCCTTGCCTCCGGCTGTGGAGTAGCGGGTGTGGCCGATAGCATTGTTTCCCGGGAGCTTATTGAGGCTCCGTTTGTTAAAAATGTCCCGGACCAAGCCGCGCCTTTTGTGAAGGCGGAGCCCGGCCATAATGCCGGCTGCTTCCTGTCCCCGGTGCTGCAAGGCAAAAAGACAGACCGCTGCTAAGTACGAAGCGGTTGGGTGTCCGTAGACGCCCACCACCGCGCATTCATCTTTAAATCCCAAGTGTTGCCTCCTGATGATTTTTGCACTACTGAAAAAAAGAAAATTTAAAAACCCCCGCAAGTGAGCGGAGGTTTATTTGGGTGCAGTGGGTCTGTTTTCGGGAGAGGGAAGGTTGTGCTTTTTCGGTTGTACTGCTTGTTTCATCAGGTTTAGATTATAGCACAGGAAGCCTGTGTTAAAAAGTTCGGTTTTTCCCCACAATCAGGCGCAGGCGTTGCGGCACCAATTCCACGGTGGAAGGGAATTTTGCGATTATCCTACCCAGCATGGTCAGGGGTGTGCCGCGCGGTTCCAAAAATGTTATTTTTTTGCATTTAATAACCGTGGTTTTGGGAATTTTTTCCAAGTCTCCGGAGGCAATGTCTTCGCGGTACCTTAAGATTTGCATTTTAGTCAGCTTTTCCAAAACCAGCAGGTCCAAATGGCTGTCCGTCGGGTCGGCAATTTTTTGTCCCGAAGCCGAAGCTGAGCGGATGTTAATCGCCAGCCCGCCAAGGGCCGAAATATTCAGATTATATGAGTCGTCTATCCGGATGGTGTAGTTTTTTGCCTCGGAAGACAGAAGTTTTACGCTGGCCAGCCAGCCTAAGGACCTAAGGTTGTGGCTCGTCACCCCGAATTCCAGGTAGTTGATAAAAAAGTTGTTGGAAATTTTTGCCAGGTCAATTTTTTCAATCCGTCTCGCCGCAATAGTCTTGGCACCAATAAAAATGTTTTCAATACCCAAGATTTTGGCCAGAAAAGATTTTTCGTCAAAGGGCACGAAGCCCAAGGTGAAGTCGCGGCCTTTTAGCGAGGCCAGCATGAGGTTAAAGGTGTCGTCTGAGCCGCAAGCGATCAAGGTTTTGGCGCCGCGCTGGCTGGCGGTGTCTACCAGGTCGGCCACGGAACGCAACGGAGTAACCCGGGCGGTTTCGCCGGAGACTTTAAATTCCGCAAAATACCCCAACGCCTCAGTTTGCAGCCTTTCAAATTTTTCCATGGGCAAATTGCCCTGGTCAAAAATGTAATAATACATGGCGCTATAAGATTAGACTGGAAGATGCACAAGCAAAAGAGGTTGCTTGTGCTCTTTGGGCCTTAAAAAGGCCTATTTCTCTATTTCTGGTTCTTCGTGAACGGTCTTTTTGCCGCCGTTGCCGTTCTGGCTCATGCTGCATTTGCCGCTAAATTGGGCACCGTCTTCCACTCGTAGAATTTGGCAGGAAATATCTCCCGTAATTTTGGCCGTGTTCTGGAGGATTAGGTGGCCGCTGACTTTGATGTTGCCCAAGACTTCGCCGCCAATTACGCTGTTGCCGGCTATGATATCAGCAGAGATATGGGCGCCGTTCATCACAAAGACGCTTTGGGTGGTTTTGACCTTGCCGGTTACAAAACCTTCAATTTTTATGTTGCCGTCGCTGTTTAGGTCGCCCTGGATTTTGACGCTGGGACCGACCACGGTTTCCGCCTGTTGACTCAGGCTTTCATCGATCATTTTGTCCATAAGAATCCTTTTATGCTGAATGTTCAGCGGTTAATAACAGGTTCAGGTTTTGTTTTTTAGTTTGTTTTGGAATGCGCCGACTCAATTGCCAGCCGCTCTTCTTCCGTTAGTTGGGTTTCGGCCTTGCCCCCGGTGATTTGTTTGGCATAAATCCGGTTTTGTTCCCGTCCGTGCATGGAAGTCAGAACCACCCCGTTGTTATGTCCGTCCAGGATGGCCAGGGTAAAGCTGAAATTGCCTCCCCCATCGGCAAAAGGGTTAAACCTGTGCACGCCGATTTTTTGCACTACCAGCTCCGACTTCAGGGTAAGCGTGGCCAGGCTCTGCTCCAACACCAGTTTTTCGTCCTCTACCTGCTGGAGCTTGCGGGACAGTTCCATTAGTATGGTTTCCAAATCCCGCCCGTTCTGCCCGGTAAAAAAGCTTTTCCTGAGACGATTCAACGCCCTTGATTGCCAAAACAAAAACCCAATCAGAAAGAGGCAGATTAGGCTTAAAATCAGGGAAAAATCAACTAGGTTTTGCGGGTTTGTGAGCATTTTAGCCAGGTTATTGTAGCACTCCCTGGGGTTGCTTTCAAATGCAGGGAGATGTTAATATAAAAAGGCAAAAACAAGATTTTTTAAGCTTAAACTAGCCTATGAGCAAAAATCGCAATCCTCAAAGCCAGCCATCCCTCAGCACCCCGGCCCTTCAGGCTGCCGAACACGTTATTATCAAGCATGATTTGCTGAAAGTCGTGGCCTTGAATGTTGTTTATCTGGCGGGTCTTCTGGTGCTTTTCTCCCTTAATCAAAAAAGCCATTTTTTAGAAGCCTGGTTTGCCAGGTTAATGGGTAACATGTAGTAAGTTTTAAAAACCGCCCCGCTTTCTTGCAGGGCGGTTTTTTGTATGCTAATATATATCATATATGATATATTAATTTATCGCCTTATGAATACCCATAAAATTATTGGCCAGCTGATTGCCAAGCTCAGGGAAGAGCGGGGGCTAACCCAGGCGCAGTTCGCCAAGAGCCTTAAAACCAGCCAGTCGGCCGTGGCCCGCATGGAAAAAGGTCTGCAAAATTTGACTACTGACATGCTGGAAAAAATCAGCGCGATTTTAAAAAAACCCTTGCTCGCCCTCGCCGGCGATTCAGTTAGCTTTAAGATTGAGGGCGGACATAAACTGTCCGGCCATATTGCAACCAACACCTCCAAAAACGCAGCCATGGGGCTTTTATGTGCCAGTTTGCTGAACTCCGGCCGCACTACCCTGAAAAATGTGCCCAAGATTGAAGAAGTCAGCCGCATGCTGGAGGTTTTAAGGAGTATTGGGGTTAAGGCCGAGTGGCAAGGCCAGGATTTGATTGTTGACCCCCCCAAAAGACTGAATCTTAAGGGCCTGGACGCGGGGGCGGCGGTCAAAACCAGGAGTATTCTTATGCTGATTGGCCCTTTGGTACATATGTTTGCAAGCTTTAAGCTGCCGGTTGCCGGAGGCTGCAAGCTGGGAGCCCGCACCGTAAGGCCACATTTGTATGCTTTGGAAAAATTGGGAGTGGGTATCCAGACTGTCCACGACCACTATGAAATATCGGTAAAAAAGCTTAAGCCCGCCGAAGTGGTTTTGTATGAAACCGGCGACACGGTAACGGAAAATGCCCTTTTGGCCGCTGCGAGAATTCCGGGCAAGACAGTGATTAAGTATGCATCCTCTAATTATATGGTTCAGGATGTTTGTTTCTATTTGGAGAAGCTTGGCGTGAGCATTGAGGGCTTGGGCACTTCCACTCTGACGGTGTACGGGAAAAAAGAGATTAAGACGGACGTGGAATATTTTTTGAGCGAGGACCCGATTGAGTCCATGCTGTTTTTGTCCATTGCAGCAACTACCAATTCTTCCATTACCATTGAGCGGTGCCCGATAGACTTTTTGGAACTGGAACTTTTGAAATTGGAAAAAATGGGACTCAACTACAAAGTTTTGAAAGGCTACAAAGCCCGTAACGGCAGAACAAATTTGGTTGATATCCAAACTTTTCCTTCTAAGTTAAAGGCTTTGGAGGAAAAGATCCATCCCCTACCTTACCCCGGCATTAATATAGATAACCTGCCGTTTTTTGTACCCATTGCCACCCAGGCTGAAGGCAAGACTTTAATCCACGACTGGGTATACGAAAACCGTGCTATCTACTATTTAGAGCTTTCCAAGCTGCGTGCCAACATTTTACTGGCCGACCCGCACCGCGTATATATAGAAGGGCCGAGCGAACTTAAGGCCGCGGAAGTCATTTGTCCACCCGCCCTGCGCCCGGCTGCCATCATTTTAATCGCCATGCTGGCCGCCAAAGGCACTTCGGTTTTGCGGAATGTTTATTCCATAGCCAGGGGGTATGAGGATTTGGTGACGCGGCTCAAAAAAATCGGCGCAAAGATAGATATTTTAAAAGATATTACCGTATAATCCCGGCCTGAAAATAAAAACCCCTGCCTTTAAGACAGGGGTTTTTAATACGCTTATCTCGGAACAGTGATTGAGCCTATGGCCCCAGGAGTCTCACAGGTATTGCTGGCTGTGCCTGTGTGGGTGCCGGCTTCAAAGGCAAAATTTCCAGGGGTGCTTGGGGCAGTGCAGCTGAAAACCGCTGCGGTCTTAAGCCAGCCCGGGCTAGCGGGCGGCTGATTAAGCGTGCCAGCCCAAGCGCATTGGATGCCGCTGGAGTTATTGAACCAGATTGAGTCGGCTATAACCCCAAAATCAGCAAATACGTAGAAAGTTTGCCCGGCGGTTACGCTTAAGCTGTTTTGCATTGGCCCGGAAGCATTCAACGCGAAGCCGCTTGTCTGGGGGCTGAAGCTGGTTTTTGTGCAGTTAGAGGTTGAATTATCAACAAGAATGTTCCTGGTTATTTCGGAGGTTTTGGGAATTGGATCAGAATCGGTGGCAATGATTTTTATGGAGTGTGCCCCGTCGGGCAACGTTGCCACGTTTAAGTTATAAGTAAAACCCACGTTGGGGCAGCCGCTCCGGTTGGGGTAAGCCGCGCAGACGTCTGCCCGGTTGGTTCCGTAAGTGGCGTCTCCGACTTTGTTGCCGTCAAGGTAAACCTCAACTTTGCTGATGGCACCTTCCACTTTTGCCGTGTTGTCAATTGCCCAGCCTTGGAGCACTGTTGAGCGGTAAATTTTGGCGCTTTCGCCAGGAGTGTCCAGCCACAGGTTCGGGGCTTTTAGGTTTTCCGCCGGAGGCAGTACGGGCTGGCTCCCCGCTTGCTGGTACGGGGTGATTTTAGATGTGTTTATTAGAGACCTGGTTAGGAAGATTGCGGCTTGCGATTTTTGCAGCGGATCGTTGGGGCAGAACTTGTTGGGATTAACCTGACAGCCAATGGTCAAGCCGGTTTGGTAAAGCAGTTGGGTGTAGGGAAAACTTATGTCGGTTTTGGCTACATCGGTAAAGATTGGTTCGGTTTGGGCCAGCGAGGTGTTTAGGTTTAGGGCACGGGCTAAAAATACGGCAAACTGCCAGCGAGGTATGACATCATTGGGACAGAAAGTCCGCGGGTTGGTTCCGCAGCCCGTGGTTATGCCTTTTTGGAACAAGGCTTCAATAGCTGCTCTGTCCGGGTCGCCAGCTGGCACGTCGCTGAAGGTGGCTGTACCCGGCAAATTATCGGTAGGCAGATTAAAACGTTTAACTATAAGCTGGGCGGCCTGCCTCCGGGTTAAGCTATCGCTTGTTCCAAAAGCATTACCGTTACCCTGCATGAGCCCACGAGCAGTTACTAATTGTACGTATGGCCAAGAACTGTCTGTTCTCGGCACGTCGGCAAATTTTGCAATAGAGATTGCATCGTTGCTTTTAAGCAGTTCAAACTGAACTTGGGCAGGGTTTACAGCGCGGGGTTGGATGTTGTCCCTCACCGACAGTACGGCAATCGCGCCGGCAGCCTGACCAGTGCGCATGGTTGAAGGCTGCAGGCGGGTGCCGCCGTTTACCAGCCGGGTTTGCGAAATATTTTTTTCCGCAGCAATCAATCCGTCCACGGATTCGGGTATAAACGTTTCAAAAGGAATTGAAAATGCTCCGCCCGGCCTGGTTTTATCCGAAACCGATTCTAACCCAGCTTCCAAATTGCCGTTGCCGTCGCACTGGTGCAGGTCAAAGCCGTAATCTGCCAAAGCCAGCCCGTTGGAAACAGGTGTATGGGCGTTGACCGCAGGCGCAGTTAAGGTTTGCAAGCCGACAATGCGCTTGGATTCGCGCACATAAGGTTTTTGGGGCATGTTGTTCTCAATGGCCCTGAGTTCTTCTGGGATATTTGGACAGGTGTTTTCCTGACGATTATAACCAGTATTAAAACCTTCGTCATTGGCTACTGACCAGTCGGCTTGTCCCAGTTCAGTTTGCATATAATAGATGAACTGGATGGTTTTGAGTTTGGCTGCGCAAGTGCTTTGTAGTCGGAAGCCCGGTTCAAGCAAAAATTGAACAGATAGGTTCGGGTTGGTGGCCCCGGCTGGAATGTTATAAGGGTAAAGGGCGGTGTAATCATTCGCCCAGTTTATGACGGTTTTAGTAATTTTGTTCCCCTGGTCGCCCGTGTAGCTGGCGGGGTTGGATGAGTCGGGTAAGCCGCGATAGCCGTTGTGAAAACTCCAGTCATATGGGTAGCCGCTGGCCGCTGGAGTCTTAGAGATAATTCTTGCAAATAAATCTTTGATGGTTGAGTTGTATCCCGGAGGCGGGGTTTTAATTTTCAATTCATCAGGCACTCCATTGGGGTATTTTTTAATTACAGCGGTGTAAGTAATATCCTGCATGCACGCAGAAGCGTTTGGCGATTCGTTGGTGGAATTGCCCACTCGGTATTTTGCCCCTGACATGGAAATCACATCTCCGTATTCGGTGGCGTCAATAACGACGTGGGCCGTGTAGGAACCGTTTATAGTAGCCACGCCGGCTACGGTGTTTCCAGATTTGAGCACTCCTGTTACCATGGTCCTGGTCAGCAGCGTTGCGCCGGAATTGGCAATCATTTCTTTTAAAATCCTTTGGCCTACGCTTGGTTCAAAACATTTGCTGGACGAGCTCCAATAGCAGGTGCTGATAGATTTGTTCCCGTAGGCTTGCCGAATTTTTGAAATAAATTCTCCATAAATGCCATCGTCTTCAATAACACCTCCTTCGTCCATGTTGGGCACAGCTGCGGCGGTCATTTGTCCGCCTACCCAGTCAGTATCTTCTATCAGCAGAACCCTGGCTCCCATACGCGCGGCTTGGATGGCTGCAGCGGATCCGCCAGTGCCAGCCCCCACTATTATGATGTCATAATCGTCGGTTGCTGCTTTTGCAGGAGTGAAAACAGTTGGCTGTAACTGCAACACAGAAGCCATAAAAAAAAGCGCGACAAACGCACTGTGTAAAAAACGCCTTAGCCCAATATTTTTTTTCATTTTGTTTTGGTTTTAGTTTGATTCCAAAAAGTTTTGTTTTGGAATAAATATACTATAATTATAGCATTATTTTGAGAAAATTGCAAATAAAAAAAACAGGCTCTCGCCCAAATAAGTTGATTAAAAATATTTTTTATTGTTTGCTGGGATTTTCTTGGTGGACCTGGGGGGAATCGAACCCCCGCCTCGGCAATGCGAATGCCGCGTAATACCACTTTACTACACGGCCCAAATACTTATGATATTTTAGCTTAATATGCTAATCTAGTAAATATGTTGAAAGTAAAAATAATTACGCTGGGCAAGTTTAAGGAAAAGGCGTTTTTGGAATTGGAAAAAGAATATTTAAAGCGCCTCTCCCCTTTTGCCAAAATAAAAATCGTGGAGCTGCCGGAAGAGCCTTATCGTTCGCATGACGACGCGGAGAAGGTCAAACACAAAGAAGCCGAAAGAATTGTTAAACAGCTGCCCGAAGACGCACTGGTTATTTTACTGGAAGAAAAAGGCAGCTTAAGGGGTTCGCGTGACTTTGCCAATTTCCTGGAGCGGATCGGCGGTTTTGGCCGGGAGTTGGTGTTTGTCATTGGCAGCGGCTTGGGACTGCATTCAAGCTTAAAAGAGTATTCCAATTATTCAATTTCCCTGTCCCCGCTTACCTTTACCCACAATTTTGCCCGCGTGCTTTTGGAGGAGCAGGTTTACCGCGCTTGTACGATTATAAATAAAAAAGAGTACCATAAATAAGTTGTTAAACGTAAAACATCTCCGCTGCAGCGGAGATGTTTTTTAAATTGTCAAAAATATTTTATTAAACCTTTGGGGTTTCTGAAATATCCCTGTTGTGGAGTGTTAGTGAGGCTGATACACCCAAAATAATCCATAGCAGAAGCCGGGTTTGCTCCAAGGTGTAAAAATAATGGTCAAATTGCATTAACAGAAGGACTGCAATTAGGCTAACGGGCAGAAGCGCGGCGTAGAAATTTGTTATTTGAACTTTTAGCCTGCTAAGCAGGGCCTCAAGATGAAGCCATAACAACCAAAGGATAATTAGAACACCTGGCAGGCCAAATTCAGCTGCAATAAGAATAAAATAATTATGAATTGGTTGTTTTTCCCAAGGTTGTAGGGCGCGATGCATGTATTGTTCCATATGAAGCACGCTCTCCCCTATCCCAACTCCAAAAATCGGATTATCTTTGATCATTTCCAATCCGGCTCGGCTGTACTCAATGCGTTCCAAACTTGAATTGTCAGAAAGAGTGGCTCGGGTTGCAAGCAAAGGAAAAAACATGACCAGGCCTGCACCTACGCTGGCCAGGACTAAAACGGAGGCCAGTTTTATACCCGGAGCCTTGGTGTAAATGAGGTAGGCTCCCATCAAAAACAAGGCCACTGTGACTGCAAAAAACCCGGATCTGGAAAAAGTAACGAATAGCCCGAGAATGCTTATACATAAATATGCCCCTGACAGGATTCTTTGGTAACCCCCTTTTACAGTGCTAAAAAGATAGAAAGACAATAATACTCCGATAACTAAAAATGCAGCCAAAAGATTGGGGTGGGGAAATGTGCCGTAAGCCCTTATATAATGTGTTCCACCTGAAACAATCTTTGCCACTCCAAACATAGAGGGGTTTAGCACACTCTCGCCCAACCACTTAAGTCCAAGTGATTTCTGTGAAAAAAACTGGAGTAAGCCCAACAAGCCCTCAAATGAACAAAGACTAATAAATAGCCAGGCAGCATTGTATAAAAGCTTTCTGTCCTTAAATAGGATTACCGTTGTTCCATATGCAACAATTAACTCCGCATATTTAAGCAAAAAATATAAATTTAGGGAACTGAGATGCTTAAAATTTAGTAAAAAGACAAGAATAGCCCATAAAATAAGGAAAAAGGGCTTTCTCACCACGTGGTAGAAAGGCCTTAGGTTCTCACCACGTGGTAGAAATATCAATAAGCACGTGGTTAAAATTAAAATATCGCTTAAATATAAGGAAAATGATGTAAAATCTGAATATGCACCAGTTTGGTATGCTGAATTTGAGAAAAAAACCTTTCTAACAGGTAAGAAAAGGCTAATTATTAACAAAAAGTAGCTTATTTTAGCCAGTTTTTGGTATGTTTCCCGTGAAAGCATTTGTTATATTTACAAAATAAATAAAATATGTTATAATATAATAAGAACCATAAAAAACCTGAGTGCTAAGTGAATTTTATCACGCCTGTTCTTTATGTTATAATTTTCGGGTCTAATGCCTTCGTAGCTCAATGGATAGAGCAAATCCGTCCTAAGGATGAGATGTAGGTTCGATTCCTACCGAGGGCACCAGGAAAAAATAAAATAATAAAACAACCCCATGATAGACCCGGAACTTAAGACCCAATTAGAGAAGATAGACAACCATTTAGTCGGTATTTTTCATAAGACCGAGAGCCTGTGGCGGGCATTTGTCCGCGGCATGCTGCAGGGGATTGGGAGCATTGTTGGCATAGCTTTGGCGATTTTTTTCATAGGCTGGTTACTGAATGTTATGGGAATAATTCCCGGAATCCGGGAACAGGCCAGGGAATGGCAAAGCATGTGGAAACAGACACTTGAACAAGTCCAGAAAGTCAGGTAAAATAAGTCTTGCTGTCAGGGGCCATTAGCTCATTTGGTAGAGCGCTTCCATGGCATGGAAGAGGCGACCGGTTCAAATCCGGTATGGTCCACCATTATAATATAAAAACCCGTCCCGATTCATCGGGGCGGGTTTTGTGTATAATGAAGAAGGGTGTTTAATTTATAACAAGAATTAAAACAATGGCCGAATATAATCAGGAGAAGGCCGATGCCAGGCATCGGGAAAGGCGGGGGCGCCTTCAGGTAATAAGGAACGAACTCA
>JAMDEL010000097.1 GCA_023487095.1 Patescibacteria group bacterium | reverse complement strand
AATATGTACTCAACAGACTTTCGGGATTTGAAACAAGCCTCCCAAATAAGCTATACTATAGCTAAATATGACCAAAAAATCCCGCTATCTAATCTTGGCTTCCTGCATAGTTTTTTTTGTTTTAGCCGCCCCGGCCCTCCTCTTGTATGTCAGGGGTATTGCTTATGACCCCGACGGCGGGGGTTTTTATAAAACCGGCATCCTAGCTGTGAAAAGCGAACCTAAAGATGTTGAAATAAAGCTTGACGGCAAAATTTACAAAAAAGGCGCAGGAAACTTGCGCTTCATAAAACCAAAGGAATACCAAATTACTTTGGAAAAACCCGGCTATCAGACCTGGTCAAAACGCTTAGGCGTAGAGACGGGAAAAGTTACCTGGACCAACACGGCGGGCCAAAACATATTTTTGTTTTTTGACAAGCCCGATCAAAAATTTGCCAGCGAAAACACCCTCGCCTTCACGGAACACGAAGGAAAAATTTTCTACCTTACGGGGAAAAAACTCGTTGTCACCAGCCTGGCTTCTCCGGAAAAACAAAACGCTTACGATTTGGACTCTTCTGCAGACAGCCTGTCTGCAGTCCCCGGGGGCAAACTTCTGGCAATTCATACGGCCAACCCCCAAACCCCCTGGCAAATTTTTGACGATGCTGCGGGCGCTTTCCTGCCCACAGGCCAAAACCTAAACGAGAAGACGCAAGTAAAGTACCAAGATGGCAATAAACTGTACATTTTAGAGAACACCAGCCTGGCTTCTTTGGATTTGAATAGTCTTAAAAAAACCTTTGTGCTTGACGGGGTCAAAGATTTGATTTACAAAAACGGCTATTTCTATTACCTGGCGGTTAAAAACCGCGGCCTGTCTCTTTACTTCACCCCGGATTTTAACCAGGCCGGAACGCTTCTTGCCGAAAACATGCCCCTGGCGGAAAGCACACAGATTATCCTCAACAACGAAAAGCAAGCCTTTGTGCTGCTGGATAAAAATCTTTACCAGATCGCCTCAAAGCCCGTGCTCATAGCGGAAAACGTGAAAAGCCTCCGGCTAAACCCGGGGGAAGACACGCTGGGAATTATTAGCGGCTCGGAATTTTTGCGCATTAACGTGGGCGCGGAAAAACCCCAACTGGTCAGCCGCAGCCTCTACCCTCTTTCCAAGGGCGTTGTGCTCCCGGATTACGGCTACGGCGTGTTCCTCAAAGAAAACAAGATTGTAGCCGAGGAGCTAGACACTCGCGATCACCAAAATGAATTTAGGCTCTACTCGGGCCCCGACATAAAAGACTATGCTATCAGCAGCGACGCCAAAATACTCGCCGTCTTGGATGGAACGACTTTAAAAATCCTGACCCTGCGCTAAACTCCCAAATAGGCATCAATGGCCTGGTTAACCAGCCTGTCAGCTTCTTTATTCTTTTCCCTGACCACGTGATGGTAAGAAATCTTATTAAAATGATTCGTTAAAGACAAAACCTGTTTTGCCAGAACCTGCAAGGCAGGTTCTTTTATTTTATATACGCCTTGCATTTGCCGGACAATAAGTTCGGAGTCCATATTTACCTGCAAATTCTTAAAGCCAAGCTTGTGGGCCTGCTCCAGCGCCAGGACCAGTGCTTTATATTCCGCCATGTTGTTGGTGGCCTCTCCGATATACGCCTTGAACTCCTGGATAATTTTGCCGTCCTGCCCAAAAAAAACCACTCCGATACCCGCCGGGCCCGGGTTGCCCCTGGCTCCGCCGTCAGTATGAATAATCACGCTGTCCATATAAAATTCTTACTTAATTTTCAAATCACTTATTTTCAATTTTAGCCTGTGCCCATTCCATTCTTCGCGCATCAATTCCGCAGCCACGTCCACCACGTCCCCGGTCTTTAGTTTTTTTATGCTCTCAAAGGCGTTAAAGGCGATTCCCGGCACTTCCTTGGAGCCCGCCCTGAGCCTAATCTGCGCATGCTGGCCCAAAGAGCCGACCAATTTTATGCTTTGAACCTTAAGATTCGGGATTAAAAATTTCGGGCGGGGATTACCGATGCCAAAGGGTTCAAATTTCGCAATTTCGTCCGTGCTTTCCAAACTCAAATCGCTTTCCCCCAACTCGGCCTCCAACCAGACAACAGGCCGGGACTCGCCGAGCTCCTGTTTTTCCGCCTCGCTAATGAGCACCTTATAAAAAGCTTCCAAATTTTGGTTTGGGACAGTCAGACCGGCTGCCTGGCTGTGCCCGCCGAATTTGCTCAGTAAATGCGCTGCGGGCTTTAGCATTTCTATTAAATTGAACTCGCCGTGGGTGCGCGCAGAGCCTGTGGAGTCTGTCTCCCCTTTTTCCAAAACCACTACCGGCTTGCCTGTTTCCTCAGCCAGCCTGCCGGCCACGAGCCCCACGACGCCTTTGGGCCAGCCTTCCTTATAAAGCAACAGCACCGGGCGATCCGGGTAACCTAGGGCCTGCTCCCTGGCTTCGCTCAAAACGCTCTGGGTTAAATTCTGCCGGCGTTCGTTTATTGCATTTAAAGCAGCGGCTTTTTCCTGGGCCGAAACCGCATCGTCCTCCAAAAGCAGGTTTAGCGCCACCCCCGCGTGTTCCAGGCGGCCGGCGGCATTCAGTCTTGGGGCCAACATAAAACCCAAGGTGTAGGTATCAGGGGCAGCACGCCCAAAGTCTGCACCCGCCGCTGCGCAGAGCGCCTTAAGGCCCATCCAACGCGATTTTTCAAGCACCTTCAGGCCGTATTTTACCAAAATACGGTTTTCCCCGACCAAAGCATGACAATCCGCCACAGTGCCAATCGCAACCAGGTCAAGCAGCCATTTTTCCCAGCCCGCCACATAACTCTCGCGGCTTTTGGCTTTTTCGTCACCAAGCAAAGCCTGAGCCAGCTTAAATGCTACGCCTACGCCAGTCAGTTCACGGTAGGGGTATTGGTCGTTCGGATTTTTCGGGTTAACAGCGCCAAAGCACGAGGCACCCCCCCCGATTATTTCATGGTGATCGGTAATAATCAAATCCGCGCCCAAGCGCAAACATAGCTCTGCCACATCAACGGAATTGGTTCCGCAGTCCACGGTAATAATCAATTTGGAGCCTCCCCCGATAATACTTTCTATGGCCTGCAAATTAACCCCATAGCCTTCAGTAAACCGGTCGGGTATGTAACTTTCAGCCTCGGCACCCAAATACCTCAGGCACCTGAGTAGTACCGCTGCGGCGGTTACGGCGTCGGCGTCGTAGTCAGCATAAACCGTAATTTTTTCCCGGTTTTCCAGGGCGCGCCAAACCCGCTCGGAAGCTTTGGCCATATCCTGAAACAAAAAAGGACTGTGCAGTCCCCCGTATTCCGCTTTTAGGAAACCTCCGGCCTCGGCTTGTGTGGTAATCCCCCGCCGGAAGAGCATTTGCCTGGCGAGCGGAGAAAAATCTTTCAGTTCCCGACTAGTTTCTTCGGGAACCCTTTCCCATATTTTCCATTCTTTTTCCATGCGTCAATTCTTAGTTGGCACCTCGTCAAAACTTTCCATTAGGCTCATGCCAGTCATCTCGCTTGGCTTTTGAAGGCCAAGCAGCTCCAAGATGGTCGGTGCAATGTCCGAAATAACACCGGCAGGCACTTTGCTGGAAAGCGAAGAAAAGCCGCCCCCCGAAGGCCTCTTGAACTTAAACTCGTTAGCCAAAAGCAGGAAAGGCACGGGGTTGGTCGTGTGGTCCTTGTCTATGTCGCCGGTCCGCGGGTTTATCATCTGCTCCGCGTTGCCATGGTCAGCGGTAATAATCATTACCGCGTCCGCAGACAAAGCCGCTTCGGCCACGCGCTTCATGCAAATATCAATAAAATTCACGGCCTCAATGGTGGCTGACAGGCTGCCGGTATGGCCCACCATATCGGGGTTGGCGTAATTGGCGACAAAAAAAATTGGTTTCGGTTTTGGTAATCTTTTCCACCAGCACATCGGTCAGCTGGCCTGCCGACATTTCAGGATGATCAACATAGTTCCGCCCGTTTTCCGGACTGGTTACAATGGTCCATTCCTCCCCCGGAACTTTCTCCGTGCGCCCGCAGTTGAAAAATGCGGTCACATGCGCGTACTTTTCGCTTTCTGCGATGTGGAACTGTGTGTACTTGGCTTTAGCCAAACTGCCTGACAAATATTCTTTGACAGCAATAGACTCAAACGCTATGTGCACCGGCAGGCCGGGCTTATATTCGGTCATGCTGACAAAATACAAATTCTGTAAAGGTTTCTCGGGGGCCATGTCCGGCAAAGGCGGCGGCATGACAAAAGCTTCGGTCAATTGGATAGCGCGGTCAGAACGGAAATTAACAAAGACCACCGCATCATTATCGCCGATCTTGGCCACAGGCTGGCCGTGAATTTTATTGCCCGGCACCGATATTTAAATAACCGTGGGCTCTATCATTTCGTCAAAAATTTGGGCCCCGTAATTTGCGGTTATGCATTCCTCAGCGGAACGGGCTGTTTTCCCTTCGCCTTTTACCAGGGCCCTGTAAGTCTGGTAAGTCTGGTTCCAATGACCTCCGCGGTCCATGGCGTAAAACCTGCCGGTAACGGTTGCCACCCTGCCAATGCCGATTTCGCGGATTCTTTCGTCCAGTTTCTTAAGCGACTCCAAAGCGACTTTTGGTTCCGTATCCCGGCCGTCGGTAAACATATGGATAAATACCCTTGTCAGACCCTGGGCTTGGGCCAGGCCAATGAGTGCATAAACATGCTCGTCCAGGCTGTGCACGCCCCCAGGGCTGACCATACCCATAATATGAAAACTGCAATTGTACCTTTTGGCATGGTCAATGGCTGCCAAAAATTCCTTGTTTTTAAAAAATTCGCCATTTTGTATGGAATTGGTAATCCTGGGCAAGTCCTGCCCCACAATCCGCCCGGCACCGATATTTAAATGGCCGACCTCACTGTTGCCCATTTCCCCCCAGGGCAAGCCTACCAAAGGACCCGAAGCCTGAAGAGTCAGGCTGGGATAGTTTGCCACGAAAGAATTGAAGGTCGGGATATTGCCTTGGGTAATGGCGTTGCCGTGGCCGGGCGGCGCCACGCCGAAACCGTCCAGTATAACCAGAACTGCTTTCTTGTATTTTTTATGATTCATCTATTTTAAAGCCTCAATCCCCGGCAATTTTTTGCCGGCTAAATACTCCAACATGGCCCCCCCGCCCGTGGACAAATGGTCAATATGCTCGGTCTGGTGCGCCATCTTTACTGCGTCCACGGTTTCCCCCCCGCCAACCAGTACGTAAGCCTTGCGGCTGGCCAGCCCGCCGACTAACCGCGCCAACGCAATGGTGGCCGTATGAAACGGCTTTTTCTCAAAATAGCCCAAAGGCCCGTTCCAAATAATAGTCTTGGCGTTTTTAAGTTCTTTGGCGAAAGCCAGAATGGTTTTCGGCCCGACATCATAAATTACCTCATTGGATTTTACCTCGTGGGGTTCGGTCACGCGGATGGAATCCCTGTCCATGTCCTGATTTGCCACGACCACGTCTTGCGGCAAAAACAGTTTGCCTTTGAAATTCTTTTCCAGCAGCCAGGCTATTTTTTCGCCTTTTGGCTCAACTTTGGACTTGCCTACTTCATAGCCTCGAGACATGAAAAACAGGTTGGCCAGGCCCCCGGCCAGCAAAATCTTGTCAGCTTTACTGCCCAAATTTTCAATGGTCTTTACCTTGTCGGATATTTTAATCCCACCCATCATCAAAACAAACGGTTTTTTGCTTGACTTTAGTACGGCATCCAGGCTCTTAATCTCCTTTTCCAGCAAAAGGCCGGCGTAGCCCGGCAAATATTTTATAACGCTGCCAATGGAGGCAACCAAATGATGGCATTTAGAAAAGTCGTCATTGACATAGGCCTCGGCCAACCCAGCAAGTTTTTTGCCGAACATGAGGTCGTTTTCCAATTCTTTGGCAAAAAACTCCAGGTTCTCCAAGACCACCAGGTGCTGGGCCGCAATCTTTGAAAGCTGTTTTTTATGCTTGTCTTCCTGGAAATTGCCCGTGTAAAAAACCAGGCAGGGTTCAGGGCTTTCGGGTAATTTATCTGCGGAAACCACAAACTTCCTGTCCAGCAATTCAGCCAGACGCTCGGCCACAGGCTTTAAACTCAAAGACTGTTTGACTTTGCCCCCAGGCCTCCCCCGCTTGCCGCAGACAATCACCTTATTGCCTCCAGATAATAACAACTCAAGCGTGGGCAGGAAGGACCTAAGCCGGAAATCATCGGCCACCAGACCGGTTGCCTGGTCAACCGGCGCATCCACGCTGCCTCTGACCAAAACGGTCTTGTTTTTAATTTTTGCCGTCCTTAAGTATTTCATAATTTTATTTTGAACCGACCAAAATTACTTCTTCCACCAGCCGGTTGGAATAGCCAAACTCATTGTCATACCAGGCCACGACTTTCACAAAATTGCCGTCTACCACCTGGGTCAAGGCCAAATCCACTATGGCAGAAGCCGGGTTACCGACGATATCAGCCAAAACCAAAGGTTCGGTGGAGACTTCCAAAATGTCTTTGTATTTTTTTGCTTTAGCCGCCTCGGCAAAAGCCTGGTTCACCTCTTCTTTGGTCACATTGTGCTTAAGGAGCAGGGTAAAATCGGACAAGCTGCCCACCAGGGTCGGAACCCTAAAAGAGATGCCGTCAAACTTGCCCTTGAGTTCGGGAATGGCCTGAGTAGCGGAAATCGCGGCTCCGGTAGTGGTGGGGATGATGTTGGCCGCTGCCGCACGGGCGCGCCTTAAATCATTGGACTTGCCGCCGGGCGGCGGGCCGTCCACCAGATTCTGTTCCGCGGTATAGCTATGGATAGTGGACATAAAGGCCTTTTCCACGCCGAATTTTTCCTGAAGAACAGACAAAACCGGAGCAATACAGTTGGTGGTGCAGGAAGCATTGTTGATAATCGGCTGGCCGGTGTAGCTTTCGGCGTTAACCCCCAATACAATGGTCGGGGTCACCCCGCCGTCCTTGGCCGGCGCACTAATAATCACTTTTTTAGCTCCGGCTTTAATATGGCCGCTCGCTTTTTCGCTGTCCGTAAACCGGCCGGTGGATTCTATAACCACATCCACCTTGAGGCTGGCCCAGGGCAAGGCCGCCGGGTCTTTCTCGGTATAAACCGGATACTCTTTACCATTCACAACCACTGCCTTTTCCGTATGGCCAATTTCACCGGGATACCGCCCATAGGCGCTGTCGTACTTTAAAAGGTGTGCCAAAACCTCGGTGCTGGTTAGGTCGTTTAGCGCCACCACTTCTAGTTCGGGTTTTTCCAAAGCAAGCTTGAAAGCCTGGCGGCCAATCCGGCCGAATCCGTTTATTGCAACTCTGATTTTTGACATTTTTTGCCTTTCTTTAATTTAGCGCGGCGGGAAAAAGCCGCTGGGTTTCACTTATTTAAAGATACCAATTGCTAACGAAAATTTTCTATTTGCCCCTCACGCTGACGGCCCGATATGTTTTATTCTTCACAAGTCTGCCTTCTATCTCTTTCCTGGAAAGTAATCCGGCCTGCGGGCCAATTTGGCCAACCACGCTGGCGGCGTTAACCGGCCCCCACCTTAGCGCTTCGGAGTGCGGCAAGCCGTGGCACAACGCTGCCACATAAGCCGTCGCAAAGGAATCCCCGGCCCCGGTTGCCTCCACTCTCTTGCCGGGAAACTTTTCTATAAAATAAAACCCTTCGGCGCTGTAGCTGTAGGCTCCCTTCACCCCATCGGTAATTACCACGGCCTCGGGGCCCAATTCCGACAGCCTGAGGCACAATTCTTCCACGCTTCTAGCTTTGCCAACCCAGCTTTCCGCTTCCTCCAGGTTAAGACAAAGTAAGGCCGTATGCTTCAGGATTACCCGGTTGGTTTTTATGCCGCCCAAAAGCTGGTATGTCCCGGGGTTAAAAGCCAATTTTACATCATACTTGTCTATGTATTTTACCAAACTATTGTAAATTTTTTCAAAACCTTTTCCCATGCTCGTCAAATACACCCAGTGGGCGGGCAAAAAATTGGGCAGCTCGTATTTACGGTGTTCATGGTAAACCAAAATAGTCCTCTCCCCTTCAAAAGAAATTACCGCCGAAGCATTGGTGCCGTGTTCGTCGTTTTTTACAATGTAGCGGGTGGAGACTTTTTCCTTTTCCATCTTATGGAAAATTTCCCGCCCCCCAGAGTCGTTTGCAAACACCGAATAAAATGCGGTCTTGAGTCCCAGGCGCGAACTGCCCACGGCATTGTTGGCCGCATTGCCCGCCACTGTCCGATAAAGCTTGTCCACGGGCAGCTTGTCGCCCCAGTTGAACATGGCTTTTTTGGTCCCGCCCACTTCGGTAATCTGTAAATCGTGGACGAACAAGAAAGTGTCTATGGTGGCATCGCCGATGGAAATAACGTCAAACATGCTGCGGCCCTTTCTCTTCGCCTTCCAAAAACTTTTTAATCTTCTCCTTATTTTTCTGGTAAGCAAAAGACACGCTTAAGAGGATTACTCCCAAAACGATAAAGGAAACTATCCGGTAGCCGGTCTCCAAAGCCAGGGCGTCAAACAAAAATACCTTGAGGATGCTGGCCCCGAACAAAGCCATGGCGATTTTTCGGAAAAGAGGGCTCTTGCCCAGAGCGCCGACAGTAACCAAAATGACCGCGTAGGCAATCCACCATAGGCTCATTAGCAAATTACGGGTATTGCCGTCTTCGGGGTGGTTGTAAAAACGTACCAGCTCCCAAGAAAACGCAAACCACAACAGCAGGCTGGCGGTAACTTTCATGAAGTCGCCGGCTCTGTCTTTGCCCTTGTCTTCCGGCAAAAACCTGGTCATCATCATAAGGGCCGAAACTTCCAAAACCATGAGTCCAAATTTAGAATTGAGGACAAACATGTAGTTTGCAGGATCGTAGTCTAAAAACAACACCCTGAAAAAGCCCAAAGCCATAAGCACCAGCGCAATCTGCGCCAAAACCCGGTTGCCAAAATTGCTGGCAAAAAAGATCAACAAGACTGGAAAAATCGCCCACCACAAAGCCACGCGCGAACTCTGGCCAATACCCTGGAATGCATGAAAAATATCCACAGTGACTATCAGCCATAAAAACAGAGAGGCAATAATTATCATCGCCGAGCCCGCAGCTGCAACTTGCCTGTCTTCTTTCAAGCGCTCGGACCATTTGGCCAGTACGAACAGAGCTGCAGTCTGGAGGGCCATAAGCCCGAATTTAAAGTTAAACAAAAAAGCGGCGGCTTCATCAGGATACGGCGCAGCCAAACTCCTGACTAAGCTGAATGCGGTTAGCACCAGGGCGGTTTTTATAAGGCCGTTCTTTCTAAGCATCACCCCCAAAGCAGCAAGTGCGAGCGGGTAAACGATCCACCAGAAAGCCAGGCCATACTGGCCGTTGAGGCTCGGGAAAAAATGGCCAATATCCCAGGAAACCCCAGCCCAAAGCAAAAGAATACCAGCCAGGTTCAAGAGCAAGTCTGTGTGTTTTTCAAAGCCAATATGCCCTTCTGAATGCTTGTACAGCCAAGCGGCATAAAACATGGCCGCAGCCTGCAAGGCCATCAGCCCGAATTTGAAATTGAAAATAAACAGTTGCCCCTGGCCAGCCGAATAAGACAAAGACAAAACCAGGATAAGCGAAAAAACCAAAACCAGCGTGCTCCACAAACGGAGCTCGGCCCGCTTCACCCCGTAGGCAACCAGGGCTCCCAAGCCGCCAGTCAAAACTATAGCCAGGGCCAGCGCTTCGTTGCTCCACTGCCAACTGAAGGCAAAAAGAAGCATGGCTGACCCGACGAATGAAAGCGTGTAATTGATTTCTTTATACTCCAACCGGTCAACTACTGCATAAGCCAAAAAGCTCGCGGCGGCGGCAAACAACCCCAGCCAAATCATCCAGGCATGATAATCCCCTGCGAGCAGCCCGTTGATGTAAACCAAATAAACAAAGCTGGTGAGCAAAAATGTCAGGCTGGTCAGGCTGGCAAATTTTTCCGGCAGAGTCTTGCTGGCCGAATGTCTCCGCACCACAAACGCCAAACCCACGGAAAAAACAACAAAAAAGAGCATAAAGAAAACCACTGACGCCAGGGCGTTCTCCGGGGTGGAAAACTTTTCATACCAGAAAGAATAATCCAGCCAGGTGGCAATGGCGGCAAAAAGCGCCAGACCCGACCAATAATTTCTGACCAAGATGGCAAGCACGGCAAAGTTTAAAACCGACAAATAAACTAAAAATTGAATTTGCCTGTTTTCGCCCGAACTCAGGGCTATGGGCGCGCCGTACGCTCCGATTAGGCCCAAAATCGCCAAAGCGGCTGACTTGCGGTAATAAGCCATTAACACCGAGAACGCTGAAGCTAAAACCATCAAACCCAAGGCGACAAACTGGGGCACCAGATGGTAAAAATCATAGGCTGCAAAAATGGTAAAATACCAGATGGCCACCCCCCCTCCAATCATCACATTGGCGTACTTGGCGTACTTTTCCCGCCAGAGCCAGCCTAAAAACACAAACAGGCCGCCAACCACGAACCCAACGGCAATTCTCATCCAAGGCGTAATCCAGTTCTGGTCAATTGCATACTTAAAAAACAAGCCCATGCCCAAAAGCACGGCCACAACGCCAATCTTATTGAGCCAGTTGGTGGCAATCTCGGTTTCATCTTTTTCAATGCGGGGGCTGGATGCCTGCGGGGGGACAACAGGCTTTACCGCTTCTGTGGGAGCAGCTTCCGAAAACAGCCTGGGCGGTGCTGCCGGAGCCGGTTCAGCTACTGCCGGGCGCATCAGGCTGGGCTGGCTCTGGGATTCAGGCTTCTTCCCCGGGTCCGTAAGCCCTGCCGTTTTAACATTTTTTAGCTGTGACTCCAGGCTGTTAATGCGGCTGCTCAGGCTGGTAATCCAAATAGCCACAACCACAAAAGCAAAAAAAGTCAGCATGTTGTTATTTTATTTCCTGGGTTAGTTGTTCGTAAGCAATACTTATATCCGGGGCCTTAAGCAGGGCTGAACCCGCAATCAGCAGGTCCGCACCGCTCTGTGCCAGGCGTTTCGCGTTCTCCAAAGAAACGCCGCCGTCTACCTCTATTATAGCATTGGGCAGGCGCTTCCTCAGTTCCGCCACCCTTTGGTAGGTATTCTCCAAAAACGGCTGGCCCTGGAATCCCGGCACGATCCCCATAAGCTGGAACTGCTCCACTTCGGGGAAAAATCCTTCCAAGACCGAAACCGGGGTTTCGTTTTTAAGGCAAATCCCGGGCTTTAAACCTGCGGACTTAATGGCAGAAATTGCCTGCCTGAGCCCTTCCGGGTTTGAAAAAGCCTCATAGTGAACCAGGAGCGTCTTAAAACCCGACAATTGATAATCAAAAAAATCCTTTGGCTCCTTAACCATAAGGTGGGCCTCAAAATGAAAAGCCGGGTTAAGTATTTCTATTTCCGAAACCGGCAACATGGCATTGGGTACAAAGACGCCGTCGCCGAAATCCACCTGGATGCGGCTCACTCCCGGCAGCTTGGTAATCTTGGCCAGTTTTGCCAAAAAACCTTCTTTGGTCTTTTCTAAAATTGCGGGGACAATTTGTGCCATAAAACAATATTAACGCTTCCTGCCTGATTCCAATTTTTTTACCTTGTTGATTCTGCGCAAATGCCGCGCTTCCTTGGAAAACGGCGTGCTTAAAAACTTAAATAAAATCTTCTGGGCCTCAGCCGATTTCAAATAATCCCCGGCCAAACACAGAACATTGGCAAAATCATCGTTGCGCGTGGAGTAGGCCAGTTTTTCGTTCCAAGCGGAA
>JAMDEL010000087.1 GCA_023487095.1 Patescibacteria group bacterium | reverse complement strand
CGAGGTGACATTCGGGGTGCTGCCGCTGCCGGTATCCAAGGTGTTAACCACAATCCGGACAATGGTCGCAGCCAAAATTATAATCAACAGCCCGATGATGGAATTGGTTAAAACCTTGCGGCCTTTTTCCGCGGCTTCTTCGTTGCCACCGGAAGTCAGATACATGTACCCGCCGACAATAATGAACACTACGGCGATCACGCCGGCGAAAGCCAGGCCCAAATTAGTGGCCCAGGAAATCGCGCCCGCGGCCGTGCAGATTTTTGGCAGGCCTTCAGTTGGGTTGCCGCTTTGGCCGGAGAGAGAGCCAAAAATCGCCTCAAAGCCCGAGCAGCTCGAGTCGGCGGCGAAAGCCGCAGCTGGAGCAAAAAGCAACAAACTGGCCAGGCTAAAAAAGATTTTTTTCATAAGCTTTAATTCCCTTTAGGTTGAGAGTTTAGAATTTTTTGGGTATCAACACCCACCAAATTCTGGACAATGGCAATAATACTGAAGGACATCACCGCCACCACCACGCCCAAGATGGCCCAGGTGATGGTTTTTTTTGCCGCAATGTATTGCTCTTCGTTGCCCGCCGCGGTTATCATGCGGAAGCCGCCGACAATCACAAACAGCACGCCCCACACTCCGATAATTCCTAAAAAGCCTTTGACAATATATAGGAACATGGAAGTCAGGTTATCCGCCGGCAAAGGGTTCAACAGCTTGTCAGAGGCGCCGCTGGCCGGCGTGCTGGTGGCCAGCGCGAAATAAGCAAAGCTGAAAACCAGGCAGAGGGCGATGGTTAGCAGCGCGCTGAAAGTTTTTTTTCGCAGAGTAGTGAAAGTATTCCTTGCCGCCGTGATCACTGGTGGTTAAATAAGTCGTTGGGTCGGTAAAGTCAATTTTGCACTTGGGGTCATTGGTGGCGCCGCGCAGAATCACGTTGACCACGGTGTTAATCAGCATAAAGGCCATCATGGTAAACACAAAACCAACCACGGCGTTGGCTATGCCCTTCTTGTTTTTGGTAATCGCTTCCTCGTTGCCCGTGGAAATAACCAGGTTGAAACCCGCCTGAACGATTTTAAAAACCGCATACACACCCGCAACCATAATGAGCCAATTGGTTACCCGGGCAATCAGCACGAAAATGTCCTTAACCGTGCAAGGACTCTCGGAATCGCCGCCGCAGGGCACCAAACCCTTGGCTTGAGCCAGCAAGGGCAAAGTTAACAACAGGGCCAACCCGCAAATTTTAACGAAAGTTTTTTGTTTCTGGTTGAGCATGAGCTTTGGTTTAAAAATAACACAAAACCCCGCAAAAAACAAACACCGCGCTATTGATAACTCTGCGCCACCACTGAAGCTTGCTGCTCAGCCTGGTTAAGCGCATCATTTATCGAAACACCATTGAGAATTACATTATCAATCGCCTTGGCAAAGATATCGTCGATTTTGGTTTGACTGGGCTTATAAAAACTCTTGGCTGTAAGGTTGGCATGGGCAAAGACCCCAATCTCCGGATCGTTGATCTGCACCTGGATTAAATCTTTGCGGGAAGACGGCTGTTTATTTTTGGCGTAGTACTTATCCAGACTGTCTTTGCTGGTCAGGAACTTTAACAAATCCCAGGCCACAGCTTGGTTTTTACTCTGCTTCGACACCACTTCCCCCCAGTAATTGGAAAAGTTCACCGCCGGATTGTCCAGGTCGGGCTGGGGCACAGGCGCTACGTCAAAATTCAGGTTGGGATTTTTCTGCAGTAAAGACTGGCGGGTATAGGAATAGGAATAGAGGTAAGCGGCGCGACCATTGGCAAAGGCGTCAATCGAATAGTCACTCCGGGCGTTCCAGTTATAATTCAAGCTCACCGGGTTGGCAAAGGAGGTATAGAAATCCAGAGCGGCCTGACCCGGATTGATCCGGTTGCCGTTGACTGAAAGATCCTGGTTAAACATCGGCTCCGTACCGTCGGCATTAAACGGCACCGCCCGCTTCTGCAACATGAGCAGGTATAAAATATCCACCGCGCGATTGACATTACTGCTGGTTCCCATGGCTACGCCACTGCGGGTAAAATACCCTTTACCATCGCTCTTTTTTAAGCGCTGCACCTGGGCGGAAAGCTCGTCCCAAGTTTTAGGCGGCACCGCAATCCCGGCACTGCCAATGATGTCCTTGTTGTAATACAAACCCAGGGAGTCTACGGCCATGGCCGTGCCGTAGACTTTATTGTCCTTGGTGAAGTCTTGTACCACGGTGTCAATGAAAGCGTCTTTGTAGTCTTTAAACAAAAAAGTCTTGTCAGGCGCGGGAGCAATCTTATCCAAATACCGGGGTAGCCAGTCGTTGTGGATAGAAAAAATATCCGGCCCCGAACCCGAAGCCAGCGCATCCACCAGGTTGGCCTCATAGTTGTCTACGTGCTTTTTGGTGTAGACAATCTGCACATTCGGATGCTTTTGCTGGTAAGCGTCAAACAAAGCCTGTAGATTGTCGCTGTCTTCGAACGTTTTCCAA
>JAMDEL010000017.1 GCA_023487095.1 Patescibacteria group bacterium | reverse complement strand
AAGCTTGGGCGGGGTGCCGCTTATTGTTTTGAAAAATACGCCCCTTGACGGTTGGGGTAAGGTGGCCAAAAGGATTATGGATGTTTTAATAGCTTCCTTATGCCTATTGGTAACCTCGCCGATTTTTTTGCTGGTTTCAATCGCGATTAAGCTAAACAGCCCAGGCCGGGTTATTTACTCCGCGATGAGGGGCGGCAAGGGCAATGATTTTAAGTTTTTTAAGTTCCGCAGCATGTATAGCCATTTAAGCGTGGGTCTTGAATACGGCGGTGAAAGCGCAGAAAAGGTCAGGCAAGAGCTGTGGCAAAAAAATGACCGCGGTGGCAAGGATGCGCCGTTTTTGAAAATCAAACATGATCCGCGCGTTACCAGCGTGGGCAGATTCTTAAGACGGACCAAGCTGGATGAAATACCCCAGTTTTGGAACGTACTCATAGGCGACATGAGTATGGTCGGCCTTTTCTATCACGTTTTGGACGAAGTGGAAAGATACCGTAATCGCTACAGGCGCATGTTTTCAATCAAGCCCGGTATTTTCGGCTTGTCCCAGATGGCTCAGGTTTCCTGGCCCGACCTGCCTTTTGAAGAAGAAATCAAGCTCAATACTTACTACATAGAAAACTGGTCGCTTTGGCTTGATATTAAAATTTTGGTCAAATCCTTCTGGCTGCTTTTCTTTTATAAAAAACCCAAGGAAGACTACTAAATGAAAGTCGCGCTCGTACACGACAGCCTGACACAATTAGGCGGCGCGGAGAGAGTTTTGGGAACTTTGCATGAAATGTACCCTTCCGCTCCCGTTTATGTTTTGGTTTGCAGCCGGGAGTTTAGGCAAAAATTCAGGGCCTGGGATATTAGGACGTCCTGGCTCCAATTTTTTTACAACTTTTTTCCCAGGTTTCAGTACCTCTTCCCCCTAATCCCATTGGCCTTAAAGTCATGGAATTTCAGGGGCTACGATTTGGTGGTTTCATCCAGCTCCAGCTTTGCCAAGAATATTTCCGTGCCCAAGGGCGTCTGTCATATAAACTACTGCCATACGCCCACGCGTTTTTTGTGGTTGGACCGGGATTATTTGTCGCAAGAGCTGCCTGGCTTTTTGAAGCTTTTTGCCCCGGTTGCCAGACTCATGCTTATTTTTTTAAAGCACTGGGATTTTAAAAGCGCACAGCGGGTCGGCGTATTTGTCGCCAATTCAGAGGAGGTCAGGGCAGAATAGACAGGTTTTACGGACGCACCTCAACGGTTGTTAGTCCACCTGTTGATACGGAATTTTGGCATCCGACCGTGGGTAAGCAGGATTATTTTTTGTTGGCAGGGCGTTTGCAGGCGCACAAAAACAATGAGTTGGTTATCAGGGCTTTCAATAAGTTGGGACTACCTTTGCATGTTGTAGGCACGGGAAGGCAAGAGGCGGAGCTTAAGGCCGTGGCCAAACAGAACATAAAATTTTTAGGCAGAGTGAGCGACGAGCTTTTGCGGGATGAATACAGTGGCGCCTCGGGGTATATCTACCCGCAGGTTGAAGACTTTGGTCTGATGCCTTTGGAGGCTGCTGGTTGTGGTACGGCCACTTTGGCCATCGCAAAAGGTGGCAGCTTGGAAACTGTCCTACCGGGGGTGACAGGGGAGTTTTTCAAAGAAAATAACGCCGAAAGCCTGGAGCAGAAAGTTTTGGCTTGGGACGCGGCAGCCTACAAAGAAGATACTCTGAAAAAACACGCTGCGGCTTTCAACAAACAAGCGTTTATTGAAAAAATGCGACACATAATTGGGACTAGCTTTAAGGAATTTATAAAATCTAAATGAAAATCGCGGTTGACTTAAGAAGTCTGTCCAGTGGCTATGTTTCGGGGGTTGAAAATTATATTTTAAACCTCCTGGATCAGATGCTGAAGCTGGACAAAACCAACAGCTATTTGCTGTTTTACAATGCTTTCCAGCGGAAAAGTTTGGGCGATTTTCATTATGTAAATTCACAAATCATCAATTCCCGCTATCCCAACAAGCTTTTAAATCTCGGCCTAAAGACCGGACTGGTTTCTTTTGAAAAACTGGTCGGGGAGTTTGATGTCCTGTTTATGCCTAACCCGAACCAGTTCTACATAAAGGGCAAAGCCAGGCTGGTGGTGACTGCCCACGACCTCTCGCCCTTGGTAACTCCCGAGTATTATGACTTAAAGCGCCGACTCTGGCACCGGTTCCTGAATTACAAGAAAATTTTTGAGAGAGCCGATGCTATTGCCGCGGTTTCAGATTATACCAAATACGATTTGGTGAGGCTTTTGGGCATAAAAACGGATAAAATAAACACCATCCATCCCGGGGTGAATTCAAAGCTTTTCTCGCCAGACCAGCCCGTATCGGAATTGCGGCAGGTCAGGAACCAATACGGGCTGCCCGGAGATTACATATTATTTTTAAACACGCTTGAACCCAGGAAAAACCTGATTAACCTGCTTAAGGCTTTTGAAATGCTGGACCAGGACATTTTTTTAGTCATTGCAGGTAAGCCCGGGTGGAAGTACCGCGGCCTTATGAGAAAAATCCGGCAGAGCAAAAAGCACCACAGAATTAGAATGCTCGGCTACATCCCGGAAAAACACAAGCCGGCCATAATAACAATGTCCAAATTTTTGGTTTACCCAAGTTTTTATGAAGGCTTCGGCTTCCAGCCGCTGGAAGCAGCAGCCTGCGGCAGGCCCTCTGTAATCAGCAGTGTTTCTTCCCTGCCTGAGGTTTTGGGCGAGGCTTCCTTGCTGGTTAATCCCCACAGCGCCCACGAACTGCTTAAAGCTTTCAGGTTGCTCCTGACTGATGCACCTTTGGCCCAATCCTTAGCGGAAAAAGCCCGGCAAAAAGCCCTGGCCTACACCTGGGAAGATGCGGCCAAGAAAACCCTTGAATTAATTACGCGAAACTAAATGGCGAAAATCGGCATTGATATTAGAATGATGGGCACGGCTCACGGCGGTATCGGCCGCTACGTGAAAGAACTGGTCTTTGAACTGCTCAAAAATACAAAGCGTTCTAACAATGAATATGTCTTGTTCTACAATTCTGATTTGGAAAACGAAGGCTATTTCCAGCAACTGGCCAAAGACCCAAAAGCTAAATTGGTGAAATGCAATATCCGCCACTATTCACTCCGGGAGCAATGGAACTTGATCAAGCTTATCCGCAAGGAAAAGGTTGAGTTAATGCATTTTCCCAATTTCAACTTGCCGGTCCTATACAACGAACCTTTCGTTGTTACGATTCATGACATGGTCCACCACAAAATAAGCGGCGCTAAAAAAACCCACTTGGTTCATTTTTGGGCTTACAAAAAAGTTATTGAGCACGCGGCCAGGGCTGCCAGGGCGATTGTAACCGTTTCCGAGTACTCCAAAAAAGACATCGTTCGTCTGCTTGGTGTTCCAGAAAGCAGGGTTCGGGTGGTGTACGAAGGGGTTTCTTTGCCGGGCCAAGCTTCTTTGGATCAGACCGAGTCCGTTAAGCGGAAATATTTCATTGACCGCCCGTATTTTCTTTTCGTGGGGGTGTTGGAGAGGAAGAAAAATTTGGTCAACTTGGCGCGGGGGTTTGATGTTTTTATTCAAAAATACCGCCAGGATATGGATTTGGTGATTGCTGGGAAAGCCGATTCACATTATCCCGAAATCAGGCACAAAGTCCTGGACATAAAAAACCGAAACCGGCTGGTCCTGACCGATTATGTTGTTGAGGGGGATTTGAATGCTTTATATTCAGGAGCCTATGCTTTTGTTTCCGCTTCCCTGCACGAAGGCTTCGGTCTCCCGGGCCTTGAAGCAATGCGTTTTGGCCTGCCCCTTGCGGTCTCAAACACCGAAGTCTTTAATGAGATTTACGATAATGCGGCCATCTACTTTAACCCGCTTGATCCGGATGACATTGCGGAAAAAATGCAGCTTCTAGCTAGAGATGCCGGTTTTAGGCAAAAAATTTCCGAAAATGCCAGCAAGCGCAGCAGTGAGTTTTCGTGGGAGAAAGCCGCGGTGGAAACCGAAAGCGTGTATGCACAAGCGATATTAAGCAGTAATAAAGCCTTATGAAAATTGTCTTAGCAGGCGGTGGCACGGGCGGTCCGGTTGCGCCGCTATTGGCCGTTGCCGGGGGCATTAAGTCACAGCACCCGAATGCCGGAATGTTTTTTATTGGCACCAAGCGGGGTCCGGAAAAACGCATGGCACAAAACGCAGGACTAGAGTTTGCCAGCATACCCGCAGGCAAACTGCGCAGGTATTTTTCTTGGCGGAATTTTGGCACACCTTTCCTGTTTTTTGCAGGATTCATAAAGTCGCTCTACCTGCTCAAAAAGTATAAGGCGGATTGCATTTTCGGGACCGGCGGCTATGTGCAGGTGCCGGTGGTCTGGGCTGGTTGGGTTTTAGGCATTCCTAGCCTGATTCACCAGCAAGACGTTGTGCCCAGCTTGGCGAATACGCTCTGCCAATTTCCGGCCAAAAAAATTACCGTGACTTTTGAATCAACCGCCAAGCATTTTTTGTCCGGCTTAGGCTTGTTTCTAAAAAAGGCCAGCCATGAGAAGATTCTAGTTACTGGCAACCCCGTCCGACAGGAACTTCTATCGGCAACCAAAGAAGAGGCCGTGCGCTTTTTTAACCTGTCTGCCGATTTGCCCGTACTTTACGTGGTTGGCGGCGGCACAGGCTCCCTGTTTTTAAACCAGCTGGTGAAAGATGCCCAGCCCAAGCTTAAAAAAGTCGTTCAGGTTATCCACTCGGCAGGTGTGGCAGGCAGAGGGCGCTTGGGCCTGAAAAACCAAACCAACTACCAGGTTTACGATTTTATTGACAAGGCGGGATTGGCCTATGCGGCGGCCGACATTGTACTCTCAAGGGCCGGACTTTCCACCATTAGCGAGCTCTCGCTGCTTAGGAAAACCTCCATTGTCGTGCCACTCCCCAACACGCACCAGGAATACAATGCCTATTTTTTGGACAAAACCCAGGCCGCGCTAGTCCTGCCCCAGGAATACCTGTCCGCAGACGCATTGGTGTATGTCGTCCGGAAACTTTTATTTAAATACGAAATGCAAAAAACCATGCAGAACAACATTTTTAAAATAATGCCCCACGATGCTACGGCCAGGATTTCCAAGCTGGTCAGCGAATTGGCGGAAAAACACCATGCCAAGTAATCTTCAAGCCCATAAAAAAACTTTTGGCCTGGCCTTGAGCGGTAGCGGCAACCGCAGCAGCTTTTATATCGGTTTTTTGGAGGTTTTGGAAGAACAGGGCCTGAGACCCGACTATATTTCGGTTTGCAGCGGCGGCAGCATGGTTGCCGCGGCTTATGCCTGCGGCCATTTACCTGAACTGCGCGACCGCGTGCTTAACTTAGACACTGAAGACATTAAGAGCATGATGATGAGGGGTGACGGCGGCGGTTATTATTCGCTGGATTTGGTAGAAGAAGAAATCCGCAAATACACGGACGGCTTAAGGTTTGAAGATGTCAGGCCTTTAATGTCCTTTTCCTGCGTGGATATTGAAACTGGGGAAAAGATTTTATTGCAAATGGGCGATATTGCCCGGGCGGCTAGGATTTCTTGCACCCTGCCCGGAATTTTTGAACCCGTGGTCTGGGGTGGAAGAACCTTGGTGGACGGCGGACTCTTGACCCTGATCCCCACCGAGAGCCTAAAAACCGCAGGTGTGGACGTGATTGTGGGGGTGACGCTCCGCGGCACCAAGCACATTTTCAGCACAAATCAGCTGACGGTTAAAAAAATTTACAACCTGATGAAAAAACTCTTTTTTGTGGAAGAAATTAATGAGGTTTTTGACTGGTTGATTAGCCTGGTGCCGGATGCGAACGAAGAGACAAAAAGGCCGAGAATGTTTTCCGTCCTGGGCAAAAGCCTGGACCTGGCCCTATCAGCCCAAAAGCTGGATTTAAGCGAACCGCCGTGCGATATGTTGATTCAGCCGAAACTGGGCAAGTACAAACGGAGCGAATTTTCCTCCAAAACCATCCGCAGGTTTTACGAACTAGGCAGGCTGACAGCAATGGAGAATTCAGATAAAATAAAGGAAATGCTAAATAGCCATGAATAATTTTGAAGACGTAAAAACCATATATTTTATTGGGATTGGCGGGATTGCCATGTCCGGGGTGGCCTGCCTGGCAAAGCAGCGAGGTTATGAGGTTTCGGGCAGCGACAGTAAGGAGGTTTATGACCCGGCGAAAGCTGTTTTGGATAAACATGGGATTACATACGCCCTGGGTTACAGCGCCAACCACGTAAGTGCGGCCAATGCGGATTTGTATGTGCTTTCCGCGGGAGAAAGCGAGGCCAACCCGGAGGTCAAGGCCGTCTTGGAGCAGAACCTGCCCAGATGCGGCTTTGCCGAACTTTTGTACGAAATGTTTAAAAGCGAGCTGCGCGTGGTTGTGGCCGGTACGCATGGCAAAAGCACCACTGCGGGACTTTTGGGGCATTTGTTTAGGCACGTGGACAACAGCTCTTACATTGTGGGCGGGGTGTTGCAGAATTACCAGACTAATTTTTATTTGGGAGACGGGCACTACGCCGTTTTTGAAGGTGATGAGTACAAAGCCCAGTTTGACGACCCAACGCCCAAATTTCATTTTTATAAACCAGATATTCTGGTTTTGACTAATCTGGAGTATGATCATCCGGACATCTTTGCCGGCGTGGAAGAGCTTGAGGATGAATTTAGGGAATTAATTGACAAGATGCCCGAAGACGGGCTGATTATTTACAATGCCGACGACCCGGCTTTGGTTAAGCTGGTGCATGAGAGTAATGTGGCCAGCGTAAGCTTTGGGCTTGAAAACGAAGCAGACTATAAGGCTGAAGGCATGGAGTTTGGAGAGTACACAAAATTCAAGGTTAAAAACCGTTTTAGCAAGAATATTTCCGCCCATGTGTTGGAGCTTGCCGAAGACTACCAGATTCAGCTGCCCGGCCGTCTGAATGTCTACAATTCACTGGCCGCCATTGCCACTTTGCGGGCTTTGGGTTTTCAGCCGGAAGCTTTCGCTTTGGACCTGCTGGCTTTTGCCGGCATCAAGCGCCGTTTTGAAACTGTGGGCAAGTGCGGAGGCGCTTTGCTCATAGACGACTACGCGCACCACCCGACGGCCATACGGGAGACTTTGGAAGCGGCGCGGGTCAAATACCCGCAAAAGCGTATTTGGGCGGTCTTTGAGCCCCACACTTTTTCCAGGACCAAGGCCACATTGAAAGAATTAGCCAAAAGTTTTGAGGCAGCGGATCGGGTTTTGATTTCTGAAATCTATCCGGCCAGGGAAAGTATTAAAAATGCCAATATTACCTCTGCCGAGGTTATTTCAGCTATCCGTTCGGCCTCACCCAAGGTGGGAGAGCAGACGCGGCTGGTCAGAGACAAACAAGAAGCCCTGCGGATATTGAAAGGCGAACTCACCCCGGAAGACGTAGTGGTCGTAATGGCAGTTGGAAATTTTAACCGCTTGGCTTATGAACTTAAAAATATCTAACTTTTTGGGAATGAGTCCAAACCTGAAAACAGCAGTTTATTCTTTTTTGATCTTTGTGGCAGTCTTTGCGCTAGCTTGGTTTTTTTTGCACAAAAAATCGGTTGAGCCGAGTACGGTTCAAAAAACCCAAGTGCCCGTAGTCACTCCAGGAGTATTCCAATAACATGGAAATTTTAGAAAATGTTCCGCTCGCCGGGTATACGACTTTTAAAATTGGCGGCCCGGCCCGGTGGTTTTGCGAGGTAAAAACCCCCGAAGAGACTGCTGAGGCTTTTGAATTTGCCCACAGGCAAAAAACACCTGTCTTTGTCCTGGGTGGCGGCAGCAATCTGCTGGTGAGCGACAGGGGGTTTGACGGCTTAGTGACAAAAGTTTGCTTTAAGGGCAAGGAAATCCTTGAAGAAAATAGTGAGGCCGTTAAAATCAAAGTCGCAGCAGGGGAGAACTGGGACGAGATTGTGGAATGGACGGTCAAAAACGGCTGGTGGGGCTTGGAAAACCTTTCACACATCCCGGGCAGTTGCGGAGCCATTGCGGTTCAGAACGTCGGGGCCTACGGACAGGAGGCTTCCAGAGTTTTGGTTTCCACCAGTGTCTTTGACACCACGAGCAAGCGGTTTTTGGAACTTATAAATTCGGAGTGCCAGTTCGGTTACAGAAGCAGTATTTTTAACAAACAAGCTCGCGGCAGATATGTTATTTTTTCGGTGACATTGGCTTTAAGCAAAAAACCCACCCCGATTTTGGAGTACAGGGATTTGGTTCGGGCTTTTGCCGGCAAGAATCCCGCGCTTGCGGAAATCCGGCAGGAGATTATTAAAATCCGCAATCTAAAATACCCCTTCCCCGTAAAAGCGAAGAACGGCAATGCCGGCTCCTTTTTCAAAAATATCAACCTGGACGAAACGGGATTTAACGATTTGCTTGCACGCGCGTCCGCAAGCTTCGGCGAGAACGCGGCCCAAACGCTGGACAAAAAAACATTCAGGGAAAACAATTCCCATTTTAAAGTGCCTTCTGCGGCACTCATAGAGCTTTGCGGGCTGGCTGACCTGAACGTTGACGGGGCGAAAATCAACCATAACCAGCCCTTGGTTATTGTTAATGAGTCGGGCCGGGCCAGCGCTAAAGACGTGCTTAGTTTGGCAAAAGAAGTGATTGACAGCGTTCTTAAAACGTTCGGAGTCAAGCTCCAAGTTGAGCCTATTTTGCTTGGGTTCTCTTCGGAAGAATTAAAATTGGTTGAATAAAGCCGCAAAAAATGATAAGCTTAACGCACCCTTAAATTAAAGCTTTTTTATGAAAATAAACACAAAAGCCACCAACACAAGCCTCACCCCGGCTATCAAAAACGCCATAGAAAAGAAACTCAACATACTCTCCAAGTTTCTTAGGCCTGAAAACACTGTCTATTTAGAGTTGGAGGTGGATAAAAAGCATAAATCAGGCTTGGTCTACAGGACGGAAATTAAAATTACCCCCCACGGGTTTTTTGCAGAGGCGCGGGCCGATGATTTTTATGCCGCCCTGGATTTGACCATTCCCAAAATCAAGGAACAAATGGTAAAATATAAGGACAAAAAAATTACCAAGCATAGAGATGCGGCAAAGAGGGCTGCGAGGCTTACTAAAGGAATATAAACGAGTATGAACATTAAATACACCTTAACCGCCGTTGTCGCTTGGTGGGCTCTGCCGTAAGGCAGAAGTCCGGTTTTTGTAATTTTTTTACAATCCGCAGGGCTTTGCCTTGCGGGTTTTTTGTTTTGGCAAAAACCGGTGCCGCCTGTTTCTGCCAGCACAAAAAATGCCCCAGCGGGACAACAAGCGTGCTGGCTTGCCTGCAAACAAGGAGAGACACCAATGAAAACCTACGAGCTTCAATCCGCCTTTTGGACGGAGGATGGCCAGCTTGAGGTCACATACCGGATTAAGCGTTTTTTTGCCGGCAGTTCGCAGCCTATTTGCGAGTCTATGGATAGGCAGAGGTTTGTGGAACTCTTCGGCCGAAACTCCCTGCCGCCCAGGTCACGAAAGTGATCTAGGGCGGCCTTTTCTTTATGCAGGTTTATTGGTATAATTTAACAGTTACCGGAAAGGCTAGGTAATTTTTGCTGTAATTTAAAAGGAATTTTTGATGTCATTTTTTTCTAAAATATTTGGCGGCGAAACTTCGCCGCTAACCAAATGGTCCAAGGAGCTTGAATTGGCGAGCAGTTATGCGGAAGAGGTTGGCAAGTTGGAGCAGGTGCAGATCCAAAAAGAAATTGCCAATTTTAAGGCAGAACTTTCCAAACTCTCGGAAAAATCTGAAATCAGGCAGCGGCTAAAAGAAATTGCCCCGCGGGTTTTTGCGTTGACCCGCGAAGCCGCCAAAAGGGCCATTGGCCAGTATCATTACGATGTCCAGCTGGTGGGAGGCTTTGCTTTGGCCGAAAACCACATTGCGGAAATGAAAACTGGAGAAGGGAAGACTCTGACAGCCACTTTGCCCTTGGTATTGTATTCCCTGGCAGGCAAAGGCGCGCACTTGGTGACCGTCAACGATTATTTGGCCAGGTGGCAGGCTTCCTTAATGGGGCCGGTTTTCCATTACCTTGCGATTTCCGTATCCTCTATTCAGCACGAGCAGTCGTTTTTGTATGATACCAGCTATAAGCCGGAGGAAGAAGAAATAAAAAAGCTTGAGGGCGAAACCAAAGGCCTGGTCATGGACGTAAAACACATGCGCCCGATATCCAGGCGGGAAGCTTACGCCGCTGATATTACCTATGGCACAAATAACGAATTTGGTTTTGATTTTTTGCGCGACAACATGGTTCAGCATCAAAGCCAAATGGTCCAACGGGATTTATTTTTCGCCATTGTGGACGAAGTTGACAGCATTCTAATAGACGAGGCTAGGACCCCGCTGATTATTTCCAGTCCGGATGCCGACCCGACCGACAAGTATTACGAATTTGCAAAAATTGTTGAGCAGCTGCATGACACCGAAGATTTTGTCGTGGATGAAAAACACAAAGCCGCCAGCCTGACCGATGCTGGGATTACAAAAATAGAAAAAATCCTGAAAGTTCCGAATATTTACGACACGTCCAAGGGCGTGACCACTATCCACCACATTGAACAGGCCTTGCGCTCCAAGACACTTTTCAAAAAAGACCGGGACTACGTAGTCAGGGACGGGGAAATAATTATTGTTGATGAGTTTACCGGACGTTTGATGTTCGGGCGCCGCTATTCGGAAGGCCTGCACCAGGCCATTGAGGCTAAAGAGGGTGTGAAAATCCAGCAGGAGAGCAAGACCCTTGCAACCATCACTTTCCAAAACCTTTTCCGCCTGTATATGTTCCTCTCGGGGATGACCGGTACGGCTAAAACCGAGGAAGAGGAATTCTTTAAAATTTATAAGTTGACGGTTGAGCAGATTCCCACCAACAAGCCCATGGTCAGGCAGGACATGGCGGATATGGTCTACAAAACCGAAGAAGCAAAATTCAGCGCCATTGCCAAAGAAGTCAAGGAAAGAAATGCCAAAGGCCAGCCGATTTTGATAGGCACGGTCAGCATTGCCAAGAATGAGCTTTTGGCAGAACAGCTTAAAAAAGAAGGCTTGCAGTTTGAAATCCTAAATGCCAAAAACCACGAACGTGAAGCGCAAATTATTTCCCAAGCCGGAAGGTTTAAGGCTATAACCCTGGCCACGAATATCGCAGGCCGCGGCGTGGACATTCTTTTGGGCGGCAATCCGGTTGACCAGGAAGAAGCCAAGGTCGTGCGCGAAGCCGGGGGCTTGCATATTTTAGGCACGGAACGCCATGAATCCAGACGCATAGACAACCAGCTGAGAGGCCGTGCGGGGCGCCAAGGCGACCCGGGTTCTTCACAATTTTTTGTCTCCATGGAAGACGACCTGATGCGGCTCTTCGGCGGCGAAAAAATGAAAAATCTTATGACCACTTTAGGCTTGCCGGACGACCAGCCGATTGCCGCGGGCATGGTTTCCAGGTCAATTGAGCAGGCGCAGAAAAAAATTGAAGGGCTTAACTTTGATACCAGAAAACACGTTCTGGAGTTTGACGATGTCCTGAACCACCAGCGCAATGTTATTTATAAGCGCCGCCGCAAGTATTTGTTAGGCACGCCGGAAAGCAAGGATGTAGATTTAAAGGCGGAAATCCAGGACATGGTCAGGCAGGAAATTGGCGAAGTGGTTACTTACCATTTGAACCTGCCAGAAGAGCAGGCCGGTGACAAGCATGACCCTGTGGGCGAGATCCTGAAAACCGCAAATACAATTTTTCCCGTTACCCGGGAACTTGTGGAAAAGGTTAAAAACGCCAAAGAAGATTCGGCCAGCACCGAGTTTGCCATTGTGGATATTCTGACCAAGGCGGCCGAAGAGGTTTGGGAAAACCGAGAAAAGGACATGGGCAAGGAAATTTTTGAAGGCGCCCAGAGGTTTGTGGCGCTTCAGGCTTTGGACACGCTCTGGATGGAGCATTTGGACACTATGGACCACTTGCGCGACAGCGTAAGGCTGCGTGGCTACGGCCAGAGGGACCCGCTGGTGGAATATAAAAAAGAAGGCTTTGCCATGTTCCAGCGCATGACTGCGGAAATCAACAAGCAGATTGTCTACAGCATATTTAAAATAACCGTCCAGGTTGAAGCAAGCCCCCAAGCGCAGAAAGTTGAGCTGAGCGGTGCCGGAGGAAAAACTGCGCAGCTAGACGCAAAATTTGATAACGTGGGCAGAAACGACCTTTGCCCCTGCGGTTCGGGCAAAAAATTTAAGAAATGCCATGGAAAAAACCAGTAGTTCTGGAAACATCAGGCTTGGAGCAGGGGTAATTGTCGTCAAAGACGGCAAAACTTTGCTGGCTAAGCGCTCAAGCAAAAAGTCTTTGGGGCAAGGCCAGTGGGGTTCAGCTGGAGGCCATGTTGAACCCGGAGAAACCCCGGCCCAGGCGGCAATCCGGGAAACACAAGAGGAGCTGGGAATTATCGTGGGTAATCTGAAATTTTTGGTTTGCCTGGACGAACAATGGAAAGACGGCCGGCAGTATGTGGACATAATCTTTTTGGCGGATATTATTTCAGGAGAGCCAAGGCCCATGGAGCCCGACAAGGTGGAGGTCGCTGCCTGGTTCCCGCTGGATGATCTGCCTGAACCTATGTTCGCTCCTGTAAAAATTGCCTTGCAGGCCCTAAAGACGGGCCGGCAGTACGATGAATATAAAGAATAATTAATTCAAAGGAACCACAATGGCTAACGATTTTAAGCAGAAAGAACCCACTAAAACAGAAAAAGTTTTATATGAATTAATGATGCGCCAGGAAATGACTGACAGAAATCTCTGGACAACTTCCGCCCACGTTATTGGCCTGGGTATGCTTTTGGATATTAAGCCCGAACAGGTTGCGGATTTATTGGTGAACGGCCAGGACAAAATTAAAGAATACGGCCAGAAAATAAACGAGGCAATTGAAAAGCTGGAAAAAGAACGCAAAAAAACCCAGCCGGAAGAACAGGAACATAACCATGCCGGGCACGACCATGGCCACAACCACAGCCACTGATTGAAAATATTTAAACTCAATTCTATATTTTTTGGAAAATAAAAATCGCTCATTTATGCACCATATAGAAAAAACAACCCCTCCGCCTGAAAAAGATGGGCGTTTTCCAATTGAAAGAGAGACCAAAATAAAGTACGTGGGTACAAGAGCCGAATTTGTGGCTCAGGTGGAGGCTCTGGGAGCCCAGTTGGCTGAACAGACAAGGATGATAGAAGATTTGCGCTACAAAGCAAGTCCTGATTTTAGGCCTGCAGAAACGCATACTCTTAAACACGAAATTTTCCAAAACGGCACATTGTGAGTTTCAAAAGCCGGGCTCTCATTGAGCTCCACCAGCTGTCCGGTCTTAAGCCGGTAGCTGGTTCTAAGCTTCTGCCTGTGGCTGCCTAAGGCTAGACCCAAATCTTTTTCCAAAAAACTCTTCAAGCCCTCGGGATTTTTTAGTTCAAGCTCAACCTCCGGCTTCTCTTCAATAAACCCGTTTTCATCCAGCTTCTCTACCCGGCTCTTTGCGGTAAAAATCCACACGCCCCCG
>JAMDEL010000108.1 GCA_023487095.1 Patescibacteria group bacterium | reverse complement strand
GGCGGGCAACAAAGCTTTTGAAAAACCCTGTGATCTTATAGACAATCCGGGGGCATCTTTAGCCAAATATACCAACAGCTACCTGGCATCCCAGGACAAGTTAAACTCGTTGCCGCTTGAAGAAGTCTTGTCTCCGGATAAAACTACATTTTGGACTTGGGTCTGCTCAAAATCTTGTTTCAGGTTACTGGTCTGGGTCACGCCAGTCGTGGCCTCGGCAGGCTTAATATCAGGAGTAGCCAGGCCCCGGTCCGTCAGGTTCTGGCTGCCCGGGCTGGACTGAAAAATAATATTTGTCAAAAAGTTGCTGGCCGTGCTTTCCAAGAACCCCGCAAAGAACGGCAGGTTGGTTTCTTTCAAGTTAGCAGTGGACCCCAAATGCGAAGCCAGGTAGCTGTTGGTATATTTGGCTAAAGATGCCCCCGGATTGTCTATAAGATCACAGGGTTTTTCAAAAGCTTTGTTGCCCGCCGCATAATTGTTCAAGGCTGTCCGGCTTTTGGCCAGATTGGTTACGGCCTTAACAAAGTCAGCCGCGGGTACGCTTTGTGGGTCAATAATCTGCCTGCTTCTCAGTTTATTAAAGGTAGCTTCATCCAGGTCAAACTGAGCTTTAAGCCTTGTATACTCCCTGTCTTTGTCCTGCTCGGCTTTGGAGACATCACGGCAGGAGCGCATGCTAATCATGCCTTCGCTGGAATTAATTTCTGCCTTGGCATCCAACTGGGACTGGGAAATGGTCTGCTGGGCCTTGTCGTCGGCCATAATCTTCAAAATATACGGATTGGTATTGGCCGCTCCGACATTCGCCAAATCCGTGTAATAATTATCGCTTTTAATATCCAGATCCACCGGGTCAAAGCCTAAATTCTCTTCTGCCTGACTTTGGATCAGAGGCCAAGCAGTGTTTTGCGTTAAGCCGCCTTTCATCATTGACTTGACTATCATCTGGTCCCGGTTGTCGGGAAAATTCTTGTTGACATAATCCACGGCGTATACCTGGCTGGCCAGAGCGCCCGCGTAATCCTGATAGTTGGAAATTTTGTATTTCTTGGTCATGGATTTGACCAGGTTGGTGGTAATGGTCTGTTGGGCGCGCATAAGCATACGGATGGCAATGGCTTTCCATACCTGCTCTATGGCTTCGTTCCGTAGCTTATTGGTATCGTCAATTTGTTTGTCCAAAGTATCAATTTCCGACTGGACCTGAATTTCGTTGAAACCGGAAACGTTAATACTCTGCAAACCGCCGGCAACGCTTGTCCCGGCAGTTGCGACTTTAATCGCTTTCAAATAAATTTCATCGCAAGTCTGCAAAGCTTTAAGCGCGGTCAGGCGCGCGGTCAACTTCGTGACTTTTGTATAGCCTTCGCCCACGACCGCCGAAGAAACGGCCGTAACTGCGCCAGCGGCATCGGAAATCTGAACCGCTTTCCTTAAAGCAACACATCCCGTCTTGGCGGCTTCCTGCGCTCCCTTGGTGGCCGCGCCCGTACCCGTAAAACCAATGCTGGCATTTGTCAGAGCCACGCCAGCAGTATTGAGCGCGCTAAAGATAGAAGTAAAGACCGTATGGACATGGTCCGATACGGGTATAATCGCTTCCGCTTTCGGTATCTGCAAAGAGAAAACCGAAACAATAAGAACTATGACAACAAAACTTTTTATTTTTTTACCGACAATCATAGCTCAAAATTATATTTGTTCAACATCTCCGCTTTAAGCCTGGTAATTTTATCCAAAAGGCTAAAAATTTGCAGTGAAGCTTCCTTGTCGTCCATGGCTCCGCTTTTGCCAAGCTGGCCGTCAAGCAAGGCCTTTATCTGCATGTAGCTAATAATTTTATATTTATGGTATTCGGAAAACTGTTCCGGCACATCCATTGCCAAAAGCGCCGAGCCTAAAGTATAAGCGCGGGTTGCCGTGCTCTCCAAGAGAGCTCTGTCCTCGCTGTCTAAGGAAGAAAAAATTCCGGTAGAATCATAATACGTCTCTACCTGATCCAATTGTTCTTTATAGCCTTGCATCTGCTCGGTGGAAGCATTCTTAATCAGCTTTAAAGGAATCTGATCCAGACTTGCCTGCGGCCAAATTTCTTCAGCCGGCTGGATACCCATGTCGGCCAAAGTCCCCGTGCTCGCACCGGCAACCTGCCCTTCGCCTAAACTGGGGTCAAGCATGGCCAACTGGGTTTCAGAGTCGTTGCCATAATTTTGGTCACTCCTGCCTGCTTCTGCCAGCGCTTCGGCATGAGCTTGCTCATAGGTGTACTGGGCTACCGGAGTAGAATGGAATTTCGGCAAAGTAAAACCATTTTTCATAAACATCACGCCTGACAATAAAACAGCACAGGCCAGAATGATGCCCAAATGTCCGAAATGTATGGACTCCTTGCTTCTTTCTGTTCCCCCAACGTCCTCTTTATTTTCTATTTTTGTTTCCATAAGTTTTCCCGCATTTTGGCTTTATGCCAAGCAAAAATCAGCCAAAAATAATTTGGTGAAAATTAAAGGAATTTACTGGTTTTTCTTTTTTCTTTTGGTTTCTTTGGAACGAATCTAACCGTTCTATGTATATTATAGCACACTTAAAGTTTTTTTGCAAGGGGCTTTCCAATCAAAAAAGCCCTTCTTTCCCAGAAGGACTAAAATTAAAAATTTATTTTTTTCTCAGTTTATATATCTTCTCGCTCAGACTCACCCACTCTTCAATGGACAGCTCCTGCGGACGCGCGGCCGGACTAATGCCTGTGCTCTCAAGCAGGCCCGCAACCTGCTCCTTGCTCAATTGCAAATTGTTGGCCAGTGTATTGTGCAGCTGCTTCCTTTTGCCGGCAAAGCACGCGCGCAGGACCCCGAAAAAACGCTTCTCGTTCTGAAGCTTGAACTGCGGATTCTTAAACAAGTCTATTTTTAAGACTGCACTGTCAACTTTTGGTGCCGGATAAAACGCTCTGGCCGGAACCGTACGGACTAAGACCGGCTTGCCAAACAATTGCACAGAAATTGCCAAAAGGGACAGGCCACCCGGTTCAGCCGTAATGTTTCTTGCCACTTCTTTTTGCGTAAGCACCGTTATGCTGGCCGGCTTATATTCCACACCCAAAAGCATTTGCAAGATCTTGCCCGTAATGTAGTAAGGGATATTGGCAACCACTTTGTAGCTTTCTTCTCCGGGCAGGCTTTTGAAATACTCCTGAAAATTATATTCCAACGCATCGGCAATTTCAAAACGCAAAGTCTTTTTAAAATCTTTTTTCAGCGCGTGCAAAAGGGGTAAAAATTTTGGGTCTTTTTCTATGGCTAAAACCTGGGCGCCTCGTTCCAAAAGCCTGCGGGTCAGATTGCCGATGCCGGGACCAATTTCCAAAACCTTGTCCCCTGCCTTGACCTGGGCCGCGTCTACAATATCTTCCAAAACGATTTCGTCAATCAAAAAATTCTGCCCATAGGTGAAGTTGGGCTTAAGCCCGTGGCTTCTTAAAAAATTTTTTAGATACTCCGGGGTCATAGGGAATTAAAACTCCATTTCTTCTACCACTATACCATCTTCGCCGTCACTTTCAAAAATCCGCTCCGCGCCCGAAACAAACTGCAGGCGTTCTCTGGGCATGGCTTTTAAGATGCGCGAAGGAGTTTGGAGCTGCCGGCTGCCGAACGACATGCGGCTGCGCGCAAAGATTAAAAATAAGTTTTTTCTGGCGCGTGTGAGCCCCACATAGGCCAATCTCACCTCTTCGGCCAAATCCTTGGGTTCAACCAGGCTCCGCGAATGAGGCAAGATGCCTTCTTCCAAACCGACGAAAAAAACCGTGTCAAACTCCAGGCCTTTGGCGCTGTGCAAGGTCATAAGCGTGACCGCATCTTTTTCTTCGTTCTTCTGGTCAATCTCGGACAAGAGCGCCACTTCCTGCAAAAATTCCGTGAGCGCTTCCGGCCAATTCAAATTCCTGAATTTCTGGGCCACGGTCAAAAGCTCTTCCAAGTTTTCCCAGCGGCTCTCGCCCTTGTCGCTGCCGTCGCGCAAAGTCTGCTCCAAGCGCATGCGGCGGATAATCAGTTTGATAAGTTCGGGCAAAGTGGAGCTTTTGGGAAAAGAATTAAATTCCTCCAAAGCCTCAAAAAAACTTTGGGCAGACTGCCACTGCTTGGGAGAAAGCTTGACCTCGGAAAAAATAGTCCGAAACTCGCGGATGTCGGTTTCCTTTTCTTTGGCTCCGGCCTCCAATATAAAATCGCGGATGACCTGGTAACTTTTTTCGCCCAAACCCCTTGGCGGCTCGTTAAGTACGCGCTTTAAGGAAACCAAATCCCGGTAGTTCTGGGCCAAGCGCAAAAAACACAGCATGTCCTTAATTTCCTTGCGGTCATAAAACTTGTAGCCCCCCACGATTTGGTAGGGAATACCGGACTGGATAAGCGCCTCTTCTATGGCGCGCGACTGGGCGTGCGTACGGTAGAGAACGCAGTATTCCTTCAGGCTGTCGTGGTCTTTGGGCAGCTGGGGCAGTTGGCGTATAAAACCGCCCATGGTCGCGCCGTATTTCTTTTTGGCCAACAGGAACCGGTCCAGAATGGAAAGCCCGGCCGGGTTTTGGCTCTCGTCAGGCTCATAGACCGGCTCGTCTTTTTTCCCCCCGGCCAGGGCTACAATTTTTTTGGCCACATACTCGCCTTCCGCTTTCTCGTCATCGGCCTGGATGAGCGAAATCTTTTCTCCGTCATGGTTTTCGGTCCAGAGTGTTTTTGGCTTTTGTTCCGGGTTCATTTCAATAACTTTCTGGGCCACAGCCAGAATGTTGCGCGTGGAGCGGTAATTCTGCTCCAGTTTGATAATTTCACATTCCGGAAAGTCTTTTTCAAAATTGAGGATGTTGGTAATATCTGAGCCCCGGAAGCCATAAATACTTTGCGCATCATCACCAACCACAAACAGGCGGCGATGCACGGCCAAAAGACGCAAAAGCTGGTATTGGGCCAAATTGGTGTCCTGATACTCGTCCACCAGCACGTAAGTGTAAAGCTTTTGGTATTTTTCCAAAACCGCTGCGTCGCTTTCAAATAATTTCACGGTGAGCATGAGTAAGTCGTCAAAATCCAAAGCGTTCTGCCGAAGCAGCGCATCCTGATACCGGACATAAACCTCCCTTACCCTTTCCTGCATCCGGCTGTCTATATCCAAACTCAAGTCGCCGGGAAGTTGCAGCAGGTTTTTACCCCGGGAAATGAGCGCGGAAAACAGCGAAGGCGGCAGGTTCTTGCCAAAGCGCAACTCCTCACAGATTTCCTTTAGGATTTTTTGCTGGTCATCCGTGTCAAAAATCACAAAATCCTGGCCGTAGCCCATGCGGCCGATTTCTTTACGCAGGATCCTCGCGCAAACCGAGTGGAAAGTTCCCATGGTCAGCCGTTCAGCCGAACCCGGAAGCCTGATTAGAAGCTTGTTGACCCTTTCGCGCATTTCTTTGGCCGCTTTGTTGGTGAAAGTCAGTGCTAGGATATTATCGGGGTGGACCAGCTTCTTCTCTATGATATAGGCAATGCGATAAGTCAAAGTCTTGGTTTTCCCGCTGCCCGGGCCGGCCAAAACCAGAACCGGACCCATGCCGGCTTTGACTGCTTGTTTTTGCCTGTCATTCAGGCTTTCAAGATTAATCATACAAGATATTATAGCATGGCCTTTTAATGCTCCTAAAAATACCTTATTTGCAACCCAAAAAAGAAAATCTGCCTTAAATAAAAGCAAAAATGGATAAAATGTGGATGAAAATCTTGCCCCCTCTTACCCACTGATATAAAATAGATAGGACAACAGCATCTTAAGAATATTAACCAAATCTGCCGTTAAAACCTGTGGCAATAAAACGGCGGTTTAAAGTTTTAGGCGGATTTGGATAACGGAGCTGCTTATTTCACGCATCAAATTTTGGCGCTCAAAATTTTTATCTATAGCCAAAAAAGGCGCCTTTTTAGTCCAATACTACTTCCAAAAACACTCCTGGAAATTCCAGCTGCGGCTGCCCGACCTGAAAAAACTCCATATCAACGCTTTCCCGGCGATGCATCTTAAACGTCTTGACCGGATGGATTTTGCGTTAAAATTTTCCGGCGAGATAGCGGCCATTGCCATTACCCTTGTTTTGGTTGGCTTTAATTTTTATTACTTCGTGGGTACAGACAGCGAATCATATTTTGACAAAAGCCACGCGGCCCAACTTTTGGCTTACCACAACAGTTTAAATCCCAAGCTTTACGCAAAAAATAGCAGGATCATAACCACAATTAACCGCCAGGCGGGGTTTATTGCCCAGGCCCAGGCGGAAAATTTTGAGTCTTTAAGTTTGCCTTACGCCACAGAAGAAAACCAAGACCAGGCCATTACCGACGACCAGACTCTGCTTTCGCAAAACCCGGACAGCGTAAAAGCTTTGGTGGCCAAGCAGATTAAGGTCTATAGAACCGTGGAAGGCGACACCCTGAAAGCCATTGCCGCAAAAAACGGCCTTAAGGAACAAACTTTGATTTGGGCCAACCGCCTGCCTAACTCGCAAATTAAACCCGGTTGGGATTTGCTTATTCCCCCCACGGACGGCGTGGTCTACACGGCCAACAACAACGACACCCTGCCCGACTTGGCCAAAAAATTCAGCGTCAATTTGGATACCATCATTGCCTATAACGGCTTGGAAAACGCGGAAGATATTACCGGCGGACAAATTTTCGTTTTGCCCGGCGGCACCATGCCTGAGCCGCCGAAGCCCAAACCCGTGCCCAAAAAGAGTAATGACGGCAAAGTTAAGCCCAGCGGCGTAGTCAAGCCGAAGTACGTGGACAACGGCACAGGACACATCTTCCCCTGGGGGTACTGCACCTGGTACGTAGCCACCAAGGTTCATGTGCCCTGGGGCGGCAATGCCAAAAATTGGCTGGCCAACGCACAGGCTTACGGTGCGATCACAAGCAAAACCCCGGCTGTGGGCGCAATTGTAGTGACCACGGACAACAAAAAATACGGCCATGTCGCCATTGTGGAAAGCGTTAGCGAAGGCGGTTTTACGGTCAGTGAAATGAATTACCAGAAATTCGGCAAGGTTAACACCCGGTTTATCCCGAATAACAGCCGAATTATCCGGGGATTCATTCATCCGTAAGATAAATTTTATACCAACAAAACCCCCGTCCCGATTTAATCGGGACGGGGGTTTTAAATTTATCTATAAAACTTTTTTAATTTTGGACCTCGCCTTTGGCATAGCCGTCCTGTCCGGCCAAATCCACGGTGCTTATATTGTCCGCTTTAACTTCCACATCCTGTCCGGTAAAGGTGTCCTTGGCCACAAATCTGATGTCTTTAATCAATGTGGGCGAACTGCCCGCCTGGGAAGCCGAGGGCGAGAGCTTTATGGAAAACTCCAAGGCTTTTGGTTCGCTGAACTTTCCCGTATAGGCAGGCAAAGCTTTTACGTGCCAGACCAGCTTGCCCGTGGCAGTATCAAACTCCACGTTGTTGGCCTCGGCCTGGCTGGGGCTGCCCTGGACAAAACCGGAGGGCCCTAAAGGAATAAATGCGGTTAAGGTGCCATCCTGATAATCATTGGAGGAATTGCTCAATTCAAAACGCACCTTATAGACAGTACTCTTGCCAACCTTGGGAGGCAGCGGGCCTGAAGAAAAATCCAGCCGGGTGCCGATTTTCATAGGGCTGGCTATTTTCAGGCTCAGCTCGTTGCCCGGGAAATAACCGTCGTACTCATTGGACTTAATTTTAATCCCCGAAACTACGGTGAGATTGGTTGAGGAATCCTTAACTGCCGGATCCTTAATCTTAAGCCTGAAAGACAGCTGCCCGCCTTCACTCGGCGATAGGTTCTCCAGCTGGGGCACGCCCGAGGCATTCCACTGGATAGTATTATTGGAAACCGTGCCGCCTTCCGCAGTTATGGAAGACAGATCCACGGCTTTGGAATTGATTGTGACCAACACGTTTACCGCAGTTGCCACTGTCGCTGCATTATTCTGGTATTTAACCTGAAATTCCAACGAGTCGCCAGGACTGACTATGCTGCCACTGTCGCTGCGGTAAAGACCCTGGTTTACAATCAGGGGCAGGTTGGCGAGTGCGGTATTAAAACTGGCAGTCTTTTGGGCATCGCTGTATTGGCCGTTGTCGCCCAAGAGCTTAATGGCAGCGGAAATGGTTTTGGTTTCCCCCGGGTTGGCGGACTTGAAAGCGCCGTTGATTAAAATATTACCCTCGCCATTTACGCCTAAAGAAGGCATATTCCAGGTATTATTGCCGATGTCTGGAGCGGGTATGGCAGAGGCAAACTCAAAACCATCCGGATAACTAACCTCCACCCGGGCATTCTTGAGTTCCTGGTCGGAACTGTTGCGATAGTGCACGGTATAAGCCAAAAGCTGGGCATTATTGGCCGTAGAAGGGCCGGAAATCTCCAACAGTAAATCGGAGGCCACCAGTTTTACGGAAGCAGTGGCTTCTTTGGTGAATTCAGAATTGAAATTGGCCAGGCTGTAATGCAGTTTGGCCGTCAATTTTTTGACATCATTAACATTGCCCGTGACTTTGGTTTTGACGATGACCGCGGCATTCAGGCCTGGTAAAAGATCCGGGACCTTAAAAATACTGCCGGAAATGCCGGAAGAATTTGGGACCGAAGAGACGTACTGCACGCCAGACGGGTACACCAGCTCCAGCTCCATATTTGTCAGCTTCTGGGTGTCTTTGTTCTGGACATTCACCTTATAAACCGCCTCCCCTCCGCTGGAAACAGTCTCCGGCACGTCAATTACCACTTCCACATCGGCTTCCTTGGCTACGGGCTTGGGCTGGGGGCGGAATGCAAAATAAGCCAGCACGCTGATAATGGCAATGCCGATGACACTCGCCCAAATATAGAGCTTATTGGCCTGATAAAAACCGACAGGCGGACCGCCGCCTGGGGCGCTATTTGAAATTTTCTCGCGGAGGGTGGAGTCTATAATCGGCGTCTCCACGGGCTTTTTTACAAAAGACTCGTTGGAAGCCGGTTCAGCGTTCGTACCTTGGTTATTTCCTGGTTCCATATTTTTGTATCACTTAAAATTTTCTCTTTATTAAGACGCTATAATTATACCACAATCAACCGGTAATGAGCTTTCTGGAGTGCAGCTTCCTTTCCAAATGATACTCCAACAAATCTCCCAAAATGCGGCTTAATTTTAAACTCAACGGCACCTCAGCGGGTTTAACCTTATCAAAACCGGCGAGATGCAAGACACAAAAAAAATCGTACAGCTTTGGCTCCACAACTATACTGTCCGTTTCCCTTTCTTCCGCAAACCCGCCCCCTGCCCGGCTAAAATACACGCCCCCGGACACAGGACCACTGCGCGGCCTGCGCACCCCAAAACCCAGATTCTCCAAAAGTAAAATCTGAAACTTGGCATGCAGGGTAAAAATTAAGCCGTCCGAATCCCGCTGGCCCGAAAATTTACTAAGTACCCTTAAATATTCCAACAAGTCGCGGAACATTTGCGGATTTTTTTGTTCATCAGGCGTAGCTTTGTACACCGTTTCTGCGGCAAACAGCCCGGCCTTGGTAGCTTCCAGGTTTTCCCTGAGCGGCATAAAGGTTTCCAAAGCTTCGCAGCGGATAATTTTCCTCAAAGCTGCCCCTCCCCTTCCAGAACCCTGGGCCAAAACCACGCGCACGTAAAACAGCCCCTGCAAAACATTTTGCAGTTTGCTCTTTTGTAATTTGACCGACTTGGCCAAGCCCCTGACCTTGCCGGCCTCCAAAGTAAAAAAGGTTATAATCTCATCCGCATCGCCAAAAGGCTGTTTTTTCAGAATAACAGCATGATAAATTGCTTCCCTGGCCATAAGCTTTTTATTTAAACCCTGACCAGGCCGAACCAAACAGCCTTGCCGTCAACTTCCGACTGAACCTCAAATTCAGCTTCCACTTCCAGGCTTTTTTGGATTTGGCTGACAAAAGTTTTCTTGCGGTCAAACAGGTTTACCAAAATGCCTTCCAAGGCGTCATCCTGGGTATTGTAGTATAAGTCTATCATTTCACCGGGCTTAAGCCCGCTTTTCTTTCGCAAATCCTGAACCTGGCGCTCCAATTCGCGCGCCAACCCTTCGTCTTTGAGCTCCGGAGTAATTTCCAAATTCAAAGCGAGCTTGAAAACCGGGGTTTCCCTGAAAGCCCAGCCGGCCTTGGGCACAAAATCGCTCCGTCCGCTCACAGTCTTCAGGTTAAGTTCCTCAGCCAAAACAGCTTCCAGCGCCTCCGGCAAAAGATGTTTTTCGCCTTTCATAAAATACTCCAGCTCTGAAAGCGGCTGCCTGACCTTAAGGTTTTGTTCCTTGCGCAAAGACAGTCCAGTTTCTACCATTTCCCTAACTAGCGCCATTTGGGAAAGCAAGGTTTCGTCCGCACTGCCTGCTGTAGGCCAGCCGGCCAGGTGCACGGACTGCCCTTCGGTCACGTCGCGGTAAATATGTTCGCTCAAAAAGGGCATAAACGGCGCGAGCAGTTTGGTGGTTTCCTTAAGCACAAAACCCAGGACCAAAAGCGCGCCTTTGCCGCTTTCCCCGTTTTCTTTCATGCGCTCGCGGCTCCTTCTCACGTACCAGGTGGACAAGTCCCCGACAAACTCGGTAATAGTCCTGCCCGCGCGCACGGTATTATAACCATCCATATCACGGCTGACTTTTGCCACGGTTTCACTCAGCCTGGAAACCACCCATTTATCCAGGATATGACTAACTTCTTCCAACTTCAAACCTGAATCTTGAATCTTGCCTTTTTCGTACATGCGGTAAAAAGTCCAGACATTGTAAAGCAACAAAGAGACTTTGCGCCCAGTTTCAGCCACCAGCTTTTCGCTAAAATTTATGTCGTCCGCGTTCATGACCGGGCTGGTCAAAAGGTAAAACCTCAAGGGGTCCACGCCGTATTTTTCTATCAGGTGGATTGGGTCGGGGTAATTTTGTTTGGATTTGGACATTTTGCTGCCGTCTTCGGCCAAAATGTTGCCCGTGGTGACCACGTTCTTAAACGGTTCCTTTTCAAACAGCAGAACGCTCATGACATGCATGACATAAAACCAGGCGCGAGTCTGGCCAATGTATTCGGCCACGAAATCCGCGGGGAACCGGTTTTCAAACAGCTGCTTGTTTTCAAACGGATAATGCAGTTCTGCAAAAGGCATGGAAGCCGATTCTACCCAGCAGTCCACCACTTCGGGCACGCGGTTAGCTTCCCCGCCGCACTCGCCGCACTTTAAGACCACCCGGTCAATAAAGGGCTTATGCAAATCAAGAGATTCCAGTTGTAAGTTGTAAGTTGTAAGTTCGGAATTTGCAGCCCTTAAATCTTTGATCTTCAATCTTAAATCTGCGGCCTCGGGGTAGACTTCTTCAAAATTGGTAGATTTTTCAATCAACTCGGCCACAGAGCCTACGCAGGTTACGTGGCGGCATTCAGGCCGCTGGCATTTCCAAAAAGGCAAAGCCGTGGCCCAATACCGGTTCCTGGAAATGTTCCAGTCCGGCGCGGTTTCCATGGACTTGGCAAAACGCCCCTCTTTTAAGTGCTCCGGGTACCAGTTAATGTTTTCGTTTTGCTTGAGCAGGTTCTTCTTGATTTTCTGAATATCAATGAACCAGGCAGGCAAGGCGTTATAAAAAAGCGGCGTACCGCAGCGGTAACAGTGCGGGTAGGAGTGGAGATAGTTCTGGGTCTTGTAGACCAGGCCTTTTTCCGAAAGTTCTTTTAAGACAACCTTGTCCGCATCCTTAAAGAACAAGCCGCGTAAATGCGACGGGATGCGGTCTGCCTGCAAATACTGGCCTTTGTGGTCCAGCATATCCACGCGCGGCAGGTTTTTCTCCTTGGCGAGCAAATAGTCTTCCTCGCCATACATAGCTGCGTTGTGCACCACGCCTGTGCCGTCCGTGGTGGTTACAAAGTCCGCGCTGTAAATGCGGTGCGCGCGGTTTTCCGGATCCGGAATCACGCCCGCATACAGCGGTTCGTACTTTAAACCCACAATGGAACGGGCTTCAAACTCTAAGACGATTTCATATTCGCCGTCCAAAACCATTAGCCGGTCTTTGGCCAAAATCAGGTGTTGGTCGTTCTGCCGAACAATGACATAGCGGATGTTTGGACCCACGTTTAAGGAAGTGTTGCCCGGCAAAGTCCAGGGCGTAGTAGTCCAGGCTAAGACATAAGTCTTGTCATCGGAAATAAAGTCCACAATGCGCTGGCGCGGTTCCAGCTTGAACTTCGCATAAACCGACTCTTCGGCAATGTCGCGATAGCTGTTGTCCATGGCCACTTCAAAATTGGAAATAGGAGTTTCGCAGCGCGAACAGTACAAAAGCACTTTGCGGTCTTCGTAAATCAAACCCTTGTTCCAAACTTGCTGCAAAGCCCACCACACGCTTTCCATATAGGTGGTGTCCATGGTTTTGTAGGAATTTTCAAACTCCACCCAGCGGCCCATGCGGCGTACGGTCTTACCCCATTCTTCGGCGAACCTGAGCACGTTGCTGCGGCATTCCTGGTTAAATTTCTCCACGCCAATTTCTTCAATCTGCTTCTTGCCGGAAATTTTCAAAGCCTGCTCCACGATGTTTTCAATCGGCAAGCCGTGGCAGTCCCAGCCCCAGCGCCTCCGTACGTATTTGCCTTTCATGGTCTGGTAGCGAGGAATTGCGTCTTTAATGGCGGAAGCCAAAATATGGCCATAATGCGGCAGGCCCGTGGCAAACGGCGGCCCGTCGTAAAAAATATAATGCTCCCCGCTCCTGGTGCTCTCCAAGGACTTTTCAAAAATCTTATTGTCTTCCCAGAATTTCAAAACTTCCTGCTCCAGCCGGTTGAAATCTGGTCCGGTATTTTGGGTTTTTTGTGGTTGCTTTTCTGTCATATTATTCTTCCAATCTTTTAATAGCTTGTTCATACATTGGCTTTGCCAAAGCTCTTGCGTCCTCAGAGCTAATCCGGTCAAACATCCATTGGAACTTATCCTTAACTTTGTCCTTTCCCACCTCGGTTACCTTGTGGGTCAGGAAAAAATCAATCTGATTTTCAAAATAGCTGATACTGTCCGCGTCTTTCAATAAATTCTGGTCTTCGTTGCCGCCAACCTCATGTTTTGAAATAAGCATGCTGGTCCGTTCAGTCAACTCAGACGGGGCGTCTTGTTTTTTTAAAAACTCAACAATTATTTCCGCCCCTTTTTCCTGATGATACTTCATAAAAGTTTCATCTAAAAATCCCTGTGATGATTTTTCCGCCATTGGGTGGATTCCGCTTTCCCTAAAAGCCCTTTCCGTATCGTGGGCAAATGCCGCTATGCACAAAGCCTCATCCGCATCGGGCCTTAACTTTTTAAGCCAATAAACGGTTCGTTCAAAATGCTTTATATCTCTGAAATGCGGGGATTGAGCAAAAATTTCAGTGATATACTTTTCAACTTTTGGATAGAATTCCATGCTTTTGCTACATTTCTTCCGGCGCGTTAATGCCCAACAGGTAGAGGCCGTTACTTATTACCTGGGCCGTGGCCGAGCAAATGGCCAAGCGCAGATGCTTTTTTGCCTCGTCTTTTTCCTGGACCACGGGAGAGACCTCGTAAAATTGGTTAAAAACTTG
>JAMDEL010000070.1 GCA_023487095.1 Patescibacteria group bacterium | reverse complement strand
AAAGTGACTTTTAAGGAATTGGTTTCTTCCACGGTCTTAATCAGTTCGGCATCCACCACGCCCTTGCCGACTTCCAAAATCTTTTCATCCATGCCAAAAAATTCGCATTCCACCCCGGGCATGCGCTTCAGGGTTTCATAAAACGTGCTGTATTCTATCGCGGACAGGCCCAGGTGGGGCTTGCCGTATTCATATTTCAGGCCGCAAAAAAGAATTTTCATACAAGCGCCATATTTATCATTTTTTTATGCCCGGGAATAATGGGCTTAGGCAAAACTTTAAAAAATCCGACTTTTTTTGCCTGCCATGAACCTTTAATGTCTTTAGTGGTGGTAGAACACAGCAGGGCAATGCTTACACTGTGCCTGCCCACAAGGCGGATTTCTTCCAAAAACTCGGCATAGCCTAAAGTCTTTTTTATGGAAATGGTTATGCCCAGCTCCTCTTTGGCAATCCTTTCGGCAGCCGCTGCAATAGTTTCTCCAAAAAACACCGACCCTCCCGGCAAATGCCAATAGCCTTTCCAAGGCCTTATGTCCCGACGGCTGAGCAAAACCCCATCTTTGGTTTTAATCACCAAATCCACGCACAGCCTGGGCACCCGGGCAAAAATCCTTTTATATTCTTTTTCCGGCAGTCGCTTGGACATCCTACAAAGAATATTTCTTTAATTCCAGACCGGCTTCTTTCAAATCAGCTTCCAGCATTATCTTAACCAATTCCTTAAAAGTCACTTTCGGCGACCAGTTCAGCTGTTTTTTTGCCTTGGCGTAATCCCCCTTTAAAATATTTACTTCCTGGGGCCGGTAATACTTGGGATCAACGCCAATGTATTTTTCCCAATCCTTTATTCCCACCAAAGAAAATGCCTCTTCTAAAAATTCTCTCACCGAATGCGTCTCGCCCGTGGCAATAACGTAGTCATCCGGCTCGTCCTGCTGGAGCATAAGCCACATAGCCTCTACGTACTCCGGCGCAAATCCCCAGTCTCTTTTGGCATCCAGGTTGCCCAAGTACAGCTTGTCTATTTTACCGCCCAGGATGGAAGCAATCCCCCGGGTTATCTTGCGCGTGACAAAAGTCTTGCCCCGCCTGGGGCTCTCATGGTTAAACAATATGCCGTTGCAAATGAACATGCCGTAAGCCGTGCGGTAATTCTTGCAAATCTGGTGGGCAAACACTTTGGCCACGCCATAGGGGCTGGCCGGGTTAAACGGCGTGGTTTCTCTTTGCGGAATCTCCAGAACGTCGCCAAACATTTCCGAAGACCCGGCCTGGTAAAACTTGGTGGGAATTTTGTTTTCTCGGATGGCGTCCAGCAAACGCAAGGTCCCCAGCGCGTCAATATTAGCCGTATACTCGGGAATATCAAAACTCACGCGCACATGGCTTTGGGCACCCAGGTTGTAAATTTCGTCCGGCTGGACGATTTTGAGCAAATGGTTCAAGTTAGAGGCATCCGACAAGTCGCCGAAATGCAAAGTCATTTTCCTGTCCGGCTTATTGGGGTGCTCGTAAATCTGGTCTATGCGCTCCGTATTGAACACGCTGGCGCGGCGCATAATGCCATGGATGGTATAGCCTTTTTTCAGCAAAAACTCAGCCAAATACGAGCCATCCTGGCCCGTAATCCCTGTTATTAAAGCGACTTTTTTCTTTTCTTCCATATATCTTTAGTTCTTTCTAAATTTACCACAAATTGCCTACAAAGAAAACTCCAGAACCATGGGCAAGTGGTCGGAAGCCAGGTTGTAGGGCACTTTAAATTTCTTCACTTTCAGCTCCGGGGAAACAAAAGTAAAGTCCGCAAAATACTGCCTGTTTCCGTAGCTCTTCCAGGAAACGCTGTTTCGCGTATTTTTAATCTTATAAATAGTAATTAAATTTTTCAGCCCCGCCCGCTCCACAATCCTCACGCTTTCGGTTTTGGGCATAAGGTTAAAATCCCCGCACAAAATTTTCGGACCCTTAAGTTTTTTTATCAGGCCGGCCAAAATTTTTGACTGCCTCAACCTTTTAGGCGTATCCAGCTTATTCCCAGGCCGGGATTGGCCGTGAAAATTCATCACCCAAAAATTGCCAGTTTTCGTAATTATTTCCAGACACTGGACGGCGTTGGCCTCTTTGCCGTTCCGAAAATCCACATTGCCATTGACCGTGCCTTCCACGTGTTTCCCAAAATGTTTTCCAGTTTTTATGCCCTTTTTCACATAAATCGCCAGCCCCAAAACCGCTTTATCTTTTAAGCCAAAATACTCTCCCGCCCGGCTGGAAACCATGTGGAAAGAAGTATTAAAACCTTTCAGCTTTTTTGTAAGCTGGCTTAAAATATTCATCTGTTCGCCCACGCTAGCAATCACGTGCTTTTTAGAGTCATAGACTTCCTGAAAACACAAAATATCCGCACTTCTGGCAATTTTCTCCACATACTTAAAAAACGCCTCACCTTGGGCGCCGCCTTGGATATTCAAGCTAACTAATTTCATCAAAAATAATAAATTTAATGGTTCCAGCTCTTATTATAACACAACCTTT
>JAMDEL010000043.1:1697-2544 GCA_023487095.1 Patescibacteria group bacterium | reverse complement strand
CAGAAAATCGCCTAATGACTATTTTTCTCGTATTCATAACAATAAAAGCCGCGACTGGGCCTGCGGAATAAGCAACCAAAGTAGCCCAGGCCGCACCTGTTAAGCCAAATTTCGGAATTAAGACTAAATTTAAAGAAATATTGACCAATGTTGAAAAAAGATACAAATAAAAAATAGTCATTAGGCGATTTTCTGACAAAAAATACTGCTGAAATCCCCACAATAAGAATAACCCGACACCTGACCAAACATAAATTCTCAAAATCCCTACCGCACCCAAATAAGCACCACCAAATAATAAATTAATAACCCAAGGGGCTAAAATTGTTGAAGGAATCGCAATCAAAACTGCGATAAGTCCAAGTAGCAGATACAAACCGTACAAACGTTTTTTGTACAGTTTTTCGTCAACTTTTTTCGCATTTACAATTGCTGGAAATAACGAACTGCAAACCAACCCAGGGACAAAATACCAAAGCTCAACTAACCTGACTGCTGCAGCATATAGGCCAACTGAAGCCTCCCCCAAATATTGTTTGACCATTACCTGGTCCACTTTTAATAAAAGATAGCTGGCTGACGCAGCCAACATCATCATCCATGAACCAGACCAAATCTCTTTTGCCAGTTGCTTGTCAAAACGCCAAGTATTAAATTTGTACCCTTGCTTCTTATAATTTATAACACCGAATACTGTACCAAACAAAGATTCAAAAATAAAAATCAGCATTAACCAGATGATGCCCTTACCGCTAACTATTAGTAATATTTTCAAAAGCGAAGTTACTACTGTCGTCAACATTGAAACCCTAACATTAACCTTAGCTTGAACAGTTGATTGAAAAAA
>JAMDEL010000043.1:0-1687 GCA_023487095.1 Patescibacteria group bacterium | reverse complement strand
ATTATAAGGATAATCAAATAACGTTAATTGACTGTAATGCCATGACTGTGGTTAAAGGCAGTTTTGAGGGCTATGAAGACTGGGTTAAGGCCGGGGAGAAAGCCCAAAAAATTAAATCCAAAGAAGCAACTACAACCAATATAAAAGCAGTGGCCCCTGCACACATCACTAACACAAAACTTGTCCCCATTAACTGCTCCCTCTTTTCTGGGTATCTGATCAGGTCACGATATAAAATATTAGCAACCCCCAATTGAGCAATAAAAGTAAAGATTCCAACAAAAGCGAAAGCATAGTTAATAATGCCATAATTTTTTGGGCCCAAATACCTTGCCATCCACGCCCCAATAAAAAAAGCAACGGCCATTGAAAAAATTTGACCTAAAAACATCCAGCCTGTATTGGCAAAATATTTTTTGAAACCATTATGGTCCAAAACATAATGCCATTTTGCTGGAAGGATTTTTTTTTAATCAAAAAAAAATTTATCTAGCATAGTCACCTGCCTTTTATGCCTATTACCAATCTTTCACTTTTTCTCGTGTTTTAGCTTTTATTTTTTGATATACGTCGACTGCCCTGTCTTCCAGTACGGGCGATACAACTCTTAAAATTTCATGGCCCATTATACGGTATTGCTTGCCAATTTTGTTGGCGCGCAAAAGTCCCCCTTTGAGCATGCGCTTCATGGTACTGTTGCTTATTTTCAAGAGCTCTTGGGTTTCCTGGGTGGTATAGACTTCGTTGGGTCTGATTTCGGACATAAAATTACTGTTTATTCAGCTTATGAAAACGTTTGTTATTTTTCAAAATATCTTGAATAAACTCAGGTAAATACCCTGCCTCTTCGCTGGCCTTAGCTAAAGCATTTACGTCTTTTGGGATGCATTTGCCGTCAAACCCGCGCTTCCCCGGGTAAATGAAAGAGAAGTAACGGCTCTGGCGGTGGTCCATCAAAAAGCCTTCCCGAACTAAATCATAATTTGCACCCAAATTCTGGCAGATATTATAAAATTCATTCACCAAGGTAACCTTGGACGCAATACTGGTGTTCACGAAATACTTCACCAATTCGGCTTCTAAAGGCGGGAGAAAATATGTCTTGACACTGGCATTGTAAGCCTGTTTATACAAATCCAGGGCACTCGAACAATTCTCGGTACTGCCGCCGAAAATCACAAAATTTGTCTCCCGCTGGTTGTTCATTGGGTGTGCAACGGTTTCCCCCACGAACTCCGGTTGAAAAATAATATTTTTATCCGGATACTTCTTTATTAGCTTATTTGTAGTCCCCGGCTTGACTGTTGACCGAATTATAACCAAAGACGTCTTTAACCAATCAACAGATTCTTCTACGATTGATGTATCACACGAACCGTCCGGCAGCATGTTGGTGGGTACGCAGACAAAAGCTGCGTCGCAGGAATTTATCTCTTCCTTACTTGAAGACAACTCTTTTTGATTGGGGTCGTATATTAGACTTTCGGGAAAAAGGCTTTTAACAGACTTCCCCACATACCCATAACCAATTATCGCGGTTTTCATATTATATGAATAAATATTAAAAATCCCTTTATTTTATAGTATCAAAGGGATTTTTAGGTGTCAATAAGTGTCAAATGGGGTCATTTTACCTGTTTTTTGTACCATTCTATGGTTTTTTTAAGGCCGTCTTTAAACCCCACCG
>JAMDEL010000110.1 GCA_023487095.1 Patescibacteria group bacterium | reverse complement strand
GCAATGCGAAGTAGTTTTCAACTGACTACTGTCAGTTTTTATTGCGCCAAATTTTAAGAAAGTTATTAATAGTCCTGTCCGGCCAAGAGCCGCACAGGCGAAAATAAGGATTATGCCAACAGTCAATCAGTTAGTCAGAAAAGGCAGGCGGTCTTTAAGGGCTAAAACCAAGTCCCCGGCATTGCTCAGAAGGGTAAACTTGATTAAGAACAAGACCCTCTACATCAAGACCGGCGCGCCTTTTATGCGCGGCGTGTGCTTGAAAGTTTACACCACCACTCCGAAAAAGCCGAACTCGGCTTTGCGCAAAGTGGCTAAGGTTAAGTTAACCAACGGCATGGAAGTCATTGCCTATATCCCCGGTATCGGCCACAACCTGCAGGAGCACAGCGTGGTCATGATTCGCGGTGGCAGGGTGAAAGATTTGCCCGGTGTCCGTTATCACATTGTGCGCGGTAAGCTAGATACTCTCGGTGTCGACGGGAGAAAGAGAAGCAGGTCCAAATACGGGGCTAAGAAGAAATAATTTTTTACTACCATGCCAAGAAAAGCAAGAAGCTACGATAAACACGTTCCGGCGCCGGACCCCAAGTACGGCTCGGTTAAATACGCCAAGTTCATCAACTATTTGATGGAACGCGGCAAAAAGAACGTGGCCCGGAAGATTTTTTACGATGCCCTGGATATTGTTACTGAAAAGATAAAAGGCGAAAAAGTTGAAGAAGGCCAGCAGCCCAAAGATGGCCGCGCGGTTTTTGACATCGCTTTAAAAAATATTGCCCCGATTATGGAACTCAAGAGCCGCCGCATCGGCGGGGCTAACTACCAGGTGCCGGTGGAAGTTATGGAGCCCAGAAAAACCACGCTCGGCATCCGCTGGCTACTCGCCGCGGCCAGAGCCAAAAAAGGCGCGCCCATGGCCCAAAAATTGGCTACGGAAATTCTTGACGGTTACAATAAGGTCGGCGCGGCCATCAAGAAGCGCGAAGACACGCACAAGATGGCCGAGGCCAACAAGGCTTTTGCCCACTTTGCCCGGTTTAACCGCAGATAAAACCAAATTTTTAAATCCTTTAATTTTCAAACTACAAAATTATTATGGCTAGAGAATACCCCATAGAAGTTACCCGTAATATTGGCATTATTGCCCACATTGACGCGGGCAAAACCACTGTCACCGAGGGTGTCTTGTACAACACGGGCATGATCCACAAAATTGGCGCCGTGCACGAGGGCGAGACCACCACTGACTGGATGGAGCAGGAACGCGAGCGCGGGATTACCATTACCTCTGCGGCCGTGACCTGTTATTGGGCGCCCCGCTTTATTAAGCTGGCCGGCGACGTTAAGCACAAAATTAACATTATTGATACTCCGGGCCACGTGGACTTTACCGTGGAAGTGGAGCGGTCTTTACGCGTTTTGGACGGGGCCGTGGTTGTGTTTGACGGCAAAATGGGCGTAGAGCCGCAGTCTGAAACTGTCTGGCGCCAGGCCGACAAGTACCATGTGCCGCGCATGTGCTTCATTAACAAAATCAACCAGACCGGCGGCGATTTCTACAAATCACTGGATTCCATCCACAAGCGCTTGTCACCGAACGCTTTCCCGATTCAATTGCCGATTGGCTTTGAAAAGGAAATCAATGGCGTGGTGGATTTAATCAACATGAAATCCTACACTTACAAGGATTTTACGGACAAGGAATTCACTGTAGGCGAAGTGCCGGCCGATATGCTGGAAAAAGCCAAAGAGTACCGCCACCGCTTGCTTGAAAAAGTTTTGGAGAGCGATGATCAGCTCATGGAAAAATACCTAAACGGCCAGGAACTGACCGAATTGGAATTTTTGACCGCTATCCGCAAAGCCGTGCAGGGCGGCAAGTTTTATCCCGTGCTGGGCGGAGACGGCCGCGGAATTATTGTGCAGAAAATTTTGGATGCGGTGGTAAACTTCTTGCCGAGCCCGGTTGACCGCGGCGAAATTCACGGACTGGACATCAAGACTGGCGCGGAGCTGGTTAGAAAGCCGAGCGATGATGAACCGTTTACCGCCTTGGCGTTTAAAATTGCCACCGACCCGTTTGTGGGACGCTTGTGCTTTTTCCGCGTTTACGCCGGAAAATTGGAAGCCGGCTCTTACGTGCTGAATGCCAGAACAGGGGACAAGGAACGCGTTGGCCGTATTGTCCGCATGCGCGCGGATGAGCGCGATGAAGTTAAGGAAGTTTTTGCGGGAGATATTTGCGCTCTGGTGGGACCGAAGAACACTTTTACCGGAGATACGCTTTGCGACGTGGACAAGCCCATCCAGATGGAATCCATTAAGTTTGCCGAGCCGGTTATTTCCATGTCCATTGAGCCCAAGACCAAAGCAGACCAGGAAAAAATGGGCATTGCTTTGTCCAAGCTGGCCGAAGAAGACCCGACCTTCCGCATCCGCGGCGACGAAGAAACCCAGCAGACAATTATTTCCGGCATGGGCGAACTGCACTTGGAAATTATTGTTGACCGCATGAAGCGCGAGTTTAAAGTGGAAGCCAACG
>JAMDEL010000047.1 GCA_023487095.1 Patescibacteria group bacterium | reverse complement strand
AAAATTTGATAAGTTTAAACTTGAATTTTTGTGTTTGCAATAAACCAACAATTTGGGTAAACAATTCCCGCCGGCCAATCTTGTTAAAAACAATAAAATCTATTTCTTTTTTCTTGTCAATTTCTTCCGGCACATCCACGCCCGCCGCCCAAATTTCTACTTTGTCTGCTAATTCAGGTGCTGCTTGAACATAAAAACTCCTCACCCACTCGCTGGGTACTATAATTTTATCAATAGCCGGATGTTTTAAGATACCCCCGAAATCCGATGGACTTATGACAATATTCGGCCCAGCCAAAATTTTCTTAATTTTCCCTGCTTTTTTTTGCCGAATCGCCCATTTCAAAACTGACACTCCGCTTAAAACACAGGCTACATCAATTGGCGCCAAAAGAGGTTGATTTACGACATACCCAATACCAAGCTCCTTAAGCCCCTCTTTTAAACTTCGGAACACAACCGCAGGACCTCCAAAACTGCGGCCTAAAATTTCTTTAAACCATTTCTTTAATTTCGGCCAAATAAAAAAATCTTCCGTATAAAGATAAAGAACTTCGTCACTCATAAAAGCGTTATCTTAAAATACTCAATAGTCCTCTTTAAACCTGTGTGTAAACTTACTTGGGGCCGCCAGTGAAGTGTTTTTTCTGCCAAAGCAATGTCCGGCCGTCTTTGCTGGGGGTCGTCCGGAGGAAGCGGTTTGTAAACGATTTTGCTTTTTGAACCGGTCAGCTCAAGCACCTTTAAAGCCAATTCTTTTATTGTAAACTCCTTTGGATTGCCCAAATTCACCGGACCAATAAAGCTCTTGGACGAGGCCATCATTTTCACCAGCCCAATAATTAAATCGGCAATATACTGAAAACTTCTCGTTTGCTTACCTCTACCGTAAACTGTCAAAGGTCTTTTCATTAAAGCTTGGGTAATAAAATTTGATACCACCCGGCCGTCGTTTTTGTCCATTCTTGGACCATAGGTGTTGAAAATGCGAACAATTTTCACAATCATTCCATAAGTCCGGTGGTAATCCATACATACAGTTTCCCCCGCCCTTTTACTTTCGTCGTAACAAGAACGAATTCCAACGGGATTAACGTTACCCCAGTATGTTTCTGTTTGAGGATGCACCAAAGGGTCGCCATAAACTTCACTAGTGGAAGCAAGTAGAAACTTTGCGCGATGACGACGCGCAAGTTCCAGTAAATTTACCGTACCGATGGTGTTAGCCTGCCACGTCCCAATAGGGTTCTTCTGGTATTGCGGCGGACTGGCCGGCGAAGCTAAATGATAAATCTCATCAACCCTCCCTCCCCAAAACTTGGAAAAATTAACCCCGGGTCGGTGAAGATGGACGACATCCATCTCTATAAATTTAAAATTACGATGCTTTAAAAGATGCTGGATATTTTCTTTTCTGCCGGTGCTCAAATTATCAATACAGACCACCCCATGCCCTTGTCCAATTAAATAATCGCAAAGATGACTGCCAATAAACCCCGCACCTCCCGCGACTAAAATTTTTTTTGGCTCCATAATAGAATGTTTACCTTCTACGCTTATGATGATCGCGTAAAAAATGCTCTTCAGAAAGCCCGCTTTGCTTAAGATATTTTCGGTTAATGTCCCTCATTGCCTTTAAAAGCTCGGCCTTAATCTTTCTATTCTGAGCAAGCTGAATTATTGCATTGACGTCTTTGGGAAAACAACTGCCGCCATAACCGCGGTAATTGCCGTGCCAAATATCAAAATGAGAATCGGCAATTCTAGGATCCTGCACCACTGCCTCTTTGACAAGATTATAATTGGCTTTTAAAGCCTTGCAGATATCATAGAACTCGTTGGCATACACGACTTTTAAAGCCAGAAAAGCATTGGCCATGTATTTCACCACTTCCGCTTCAAGAGCCGGCATAATCTTTTGATACGGCGCCTTGGGTAAAAGTGACATAATTTTTGGCGCGAGGGAGACGCTTTTTTTGGTGACGCCCAAAATCTGCCTGTCCGGGTGCGCCATATCATCATCCGCCGTCGCCTCTCTTAAAAATTCCGGATTAAACAAAATTTTATGGCGGGGATATTTTTTTTGTAAAGCTTGAGTGGTGCCCGGCAGCACGGTGGATTTAATGATCACAATTTTGTCTTTTTTTAAAATCTGAATAGCATTTTCCACCGCCGAAAGATCAAAGCCTCTTTTGGGGTCGTAAGGCGTAGGAGTGCAAATAAAAACCACCTCTGCCTTGTTAACCTCGTCTATGGAGCCTATCAATTTAAATTTGTCATATAGCAGGGGTTTGATGCTTTTTGATTCAAAATATTTCCTCACGGCCCCGCCGACGTAACCCACACCAATTATACCTACTTTTGGCTGACTACTTTTTGCAGACATTTTTCAAATTTATTAATGTTATTTTTTATTAAGAACAACGATTCCGCTTTTTGTTTGGCTTTTTCTCCAATCTCCTGCAATTTGCCTTGCTTTTTAAACTTTATAAATAATTCCATAAACTGGGCATATTGACTAACATTATCTAATTCTGCAATTCGACTGAAGCTGTCATCCAAATATTCCAAATGT
>JAMDEL010000081.1 GCA_023487095.1 Patescibacteria group bacterium | reverse complement strand
TACCAGATTTGTACCGCGCTTGTGCGGCCTGACGGTTTTTTTGAAAGTTTTGCCGGAACACGTGACGCTTTCAGACCAGATGTTTTTTGGCGTAGTCAACCGCCTGTATCAGTTTTACAACAATGTTTTGCATTTGGGTATGGCTTCCGGAGAGTTCCAGATGATACGCGCCGAAGCTTTTAAGAAGGTGGGCGGCTTTAACCCAACTCTTGTAGTCGGGGAAGACAACGACCTCTTCGGGCGCCTGAGTACAATTGGCAAAACAAGAGTGGAAACCGGGCTGTTCGTGATGCACACTTCCAGGCGCGCCCACAGCGTAGGTTGGACCAAACTGCTTGGGCTGTGGGCGATAAACCTGATTTTCAACAAGGTCATTAAACGTTCTTTCAGCAAGGAGTGGAAAGTTATTAGATAATAAACTATATGAGCTTGGATAAAGGCAAAAATTTTGATTCAGGCGAAATGCACCATGAATCCGAATCCTTGAGAGAGCTAAGGGCTTTTAAAGGTATGGTGGAGGCAGCGGGCGGTTTGGAAAGGGTGGCAAGTTCGGTCTTGGAACATACCGGGGTGGCCAAGGTTTGGGTTTATAATTGGTACAATAACGGCCAAACTCCTTCCACGAGCGTTACCCGGCAAATTTTTTCCGAACTCAGGCATTTGGTCCGCGAAGCCAAGGCAAATCCGCAGCCGGAAAAAGAAGCTGTTCCGGAAAAACCCGAATCCGGCCCGGTTAAGCCTCCGGTTTTGGAAAAACCAAAACCCGCGGCCCGCAGTGCGGAAAAAGCAAAGCCCAAACTGACCCGCCGGGAACTTATAAAAAAACAACAGGAAGCAAGGCTGATGAAAGACGAGGAGTACGCGGCTTTGCATAGAAGGCTGGTGGAAAAGGGGCTGATAACCCCGAGCGGCGACGAAGAAAAATAATTATTTTTTATTTATGAAATTTACACTTGAACCATTTTACGAACGTGTAGAAAAACCCTGGGGCTATGAAATTATTTTGACTCCCAAAGATTCGGAGCGTACGGGCAAAATTTTGCACATTAATGCCGGCAAGCGCCTATCTTTTCAATACCATGAGACAAAAGAAGAGGTTTTGGCTTTGTTTTCCGGCAAGGCCGTGGTCTGGCTGGAGGACGACGCGGGCGAAGTCCAGAAAATTCCCATGGAGCTGAAGAAGGGTTATTTGGTTGTGCCGCCGCAAAAGCACCGCGTGGAAGCTTTGGAGGACTCTGATATTTTTGAGGTTTCTTCCCCGGAAAAGGGCACGACTTACCGCTTAAGCGACGACTATACCCGGCCGGACGAGACGGAAAAGCTCCGTGAGGAAAAAAACCGTGGCTGGAATTAAAATTATCTAAAAACCCGTCCCAATAAATCGGGGCGGGTTTTTTACTAATAACTATTTTTCCGGGTCAAAATTCTGCCAGCCGTACTTTTCCGGGTCAAAACCTTCCCCACAAGCCGTTTCCACGAGCGCGGTACAAATCTGGTAAGGGTCCAGGTTGGCCGCAGGCCTGCGGTCTTCCAAATAGCCCTTGCCCTTGTTGGCCGTATCCATGGGGATGCGCACACTCGCGCCGCGGTCGGAAACCCCGAAGCGGAATTCCTTGTAGCTGCAGGTCTCGTGCTTGCCGGTTAGGCGCTTGTCGTTGTCCGCGCCGTAGACTTTCATGTGTTGAGAATGCAGCTTGGACAGTTTTTCGCAGGTTTTTTTAATTACCTCCAGACCGCCTTCCTCGCGCATGGCCTTGGTGGAAAAGTTGGTGTGGCCGCCCGCGCCGTTCCAGTCGCCCGCTATGGGCTTGGGGTCCAGCTTGGCGTAGACTTCAAAATCTTCGCCGTGGCGGTACAGAAGCCACCTGGCCAGCCAAAGCTGGTCTGCGGCTTCCAAAGGCGGCAAAGGGCCAATTTGGAATTCCCATTGCGCAGGCATAACTTCGGCGTTAATGCCGGAAATGCCCATGCCGGACTTGATACAGTCGCGCATATGCGCCTCCACCAGCTTGCGCCCGTAGACCTCGTCGCAGCCCACACCACAGTAATAGCGGCCCTGGGGATGGGGGAAACCGTGCTGGGGCCAGCCGAAAGGCCACTCTTTTCGGTAAAGCGTATATTCCTGCTCAAAACCGAAAATCGGCTCCTGGTCTTTGTGTTTTTCCACTAACGCGGCCAAATGGTGCCGCGTGTTGGTTGCGTGAGGCGTGCCGTCCGCGTTCAAAACTTCGCACATCACCAGGACATTGGGCTCGCCCCGAATGGGGTCGGGGATAAAATATACGGGCTTGAGTTTGCAGTCTGAAAAATGCCCTTCGGCCTGCTCAGTGGAAGAGCCGTCAAACCCCCAAAAAGGCAGGTCTTTAAGTTCGCGCACGGGCGCGTCCAAGATTTTGGTTTTGGAGCGCAGTTTGGCGGTTGGCTTTTTGCCGTCCATCCAAATGTACTCGGCCATGACTTTGTTTGCCATAGGTTTCCTTTTTACCCCACGGCCGAGCTTTCTTCCGTGGCCCCAAATTCCGTTCGGGACTCAGCATAGTCCTCATACCGGCATCCAGCCAAGACACCAACTAACTTGACGGCAACACC
>JAMDEL010000045.1 GCA_023487095.1 Patescibacteria group bacterium | reverse complement strand
GATGGCGGTTTTGGTCAAGGCTTAGACATTGAATAGGAAGTGGACCACATCACCGTCTTGGATGGTATAATTTTTACCTTCGGTCCTGAGCCAGCCTTTGTTTCTGGCTTCTGGGTAGCCGCCGGCCTCAAGCAGTTTGTTCCATTGAATAACTTCGGCCCGTATGAAGCCCCTTTCAAAATCGGTGTGGATTTTGCCTGCGGCCTGGGGCGCTTTGGAGCCCTGGGTGCAGGTCCAGGCCTTGCTTTCCTTGGGCCCGGCGGTAATGAAAGTCACCAGCCCCAAAGTTTTGTAAGCCTGTTTGATAATTTTGTCTAAACCCGATTCTTTAAGGCCAAGTTCTTTTAAATACTCTGCGCGTTCAGAATCTTCCAGCTCCGAAAGCTCGCTTTCCAGCTGGGCGTCTATGGTTATCATGTCCGGGTTTTCCGGCTCAAACTTTTTGGTGTCCAGGTTGAATTTGGTGTTGGCCACGAACAAAAAAGGTTTGTTGGTCAAAAGCTGGATATCCTTGCTGTGTTCTTTTTCTTCGTCTGTCAGCTGCACCGTGTTGGCCATATGTCCGGCATTGAGCGCAGTTTGATATTTTTCCAAAACCTGTTTTTTTACAATCGCGTCCCGGTCGCCGGATTTGGCTTGCCTGCCAATGGTTTCCAAACGCTTTTCCACGTTCTGCAAGTCGGCCAGTTGGAGTTCCAGGCCAATGGTTTCCATGTCGCGTTTGGGGTCAACCGAGCCTTGCACGTGGATAATGTCCTTGCTTTCAAAATGCCTGACCACTTCCATAATGGCATCCACTTCGCGGATGTGGGAAAGGAACTGGTTGCCCAAACCTTCGCCCGTGGACGCACCTTTGACCAGCCCGGCAATATCCACGAATTCAATAGCCGTGGGCACAACCTTTTCTGATTTTTCAAGTTCCGCGAGTTTGGCCAAACGCTCGTCCGGCACGGCAACAACGCCTACGTTGGGGTCAATGGTGGCAAAAGGGTAGTTGGCGGCTTCTACCTTGGATTTCGTAATGGCATTAAACAGGGTGGATTTGCCCACGTTGGGTAGGCCGACAATACCGATTTGGAAGGACATGGTGGGTTTATAGAATGATTTAACCCCATTATTTTAATGGAGTTTAAGGTTTTAGCCAAGGGGAACCGGGCTTGACGAAAGGCGCTAATGGGCGTAGTGTTTTTGCCAGAAGGCGGGCAACCGCTTTTTTCAGTAGAGTAAAAAATCGAATAACAGGAGGTAGCTACTAAGATGCAGATGCATCTGATAGAGCTGTATACCCAAGAAGGGGTGATGGTATCGGCTTCTGGCAAGGAGGCTTACCCGATGCGGGAATACCAGGATGCCAAAACGCGTCTGGCCATTGGCCGCTTGCTTCTGAAGCACCAGTTGCGCCAGGAGCACGGAGAAACCATGGACAGGTTCGCATCTCGCGTACGGGAGGCCTTGGCGCCGCCGGCCGGCTGTGGCTTGGTAGCGGGCTGCGTGCGGGGGAAGGTGCTCATCCGTAGCAGCGGAGATGTTCGCCGTAAGGTTGAAGGCGTAATCGTCTTCGTTATCCAAAACGGCAACGGGCCGGTGTATCTCTTCGGGCCGTGGGTCTGGTTTTCGGAATGCGAACGCCTCGCGCGCAAGCGTCTCGGATGCCATTTCCTCCGGAAAGCCTGAATAAGGCGTTCCGTTCGCGCGTCCATAGACCAGTGTATCGGTCTGTGGGCGCGCCTTTTTCTTTGGTTGACTAAGCGGAAATATAGGAGTACCATATTTTTCATGAAGCTGTGTTGTGCTTCTAATTCCAACGTCCGCAGGAGGTTGAGTTGTCGAAAGCAACATCACTGAACAAACGGTCCATCAGGATCGGAAAGACGGGAGAACCCGAGCGGGAAGTCCGAATCGGCAGATGCAATCATAAACCCGAAGAGCTCGTGCTCGTGGCTACCTTGTTTAACGGTACGCCAGCCTGCATGCAGGCGCACAACGAGCAGAAACTCGTCCTCGGGATCGAGGTGGATGGCCGTCTGGTCGTCTACATCGGGAAAGCCCTGGAATTCCGCCAGGCGATCATCGGGGTCATGAGCCATAACGGCCACCAGCGCCGTCGTGGATTCGTTGATCCGTCTGCCCAGTCCAAGGCGGCCCGTGCCGTTGAGGCTCTGTACGCCCAGTATGGGTGGCAGCCCGGTGATCCGGTTCCCGTCATGGCCTAGGCCTGACCGTTCGCTTTCTGCCCGCAAGCAGAGAAGGCGCGTCCAAAGTACCAGCATTATCGGTACGAAGGCGCGCCTTTTGTTTTGGTTGACTTTCTCAAAGTTAAAGCGTAGTATTTTTTACATGTACAGGGCGATATTAGCCCAATTCCAAACCAGAAGCGAGGTATAATAGTGCCGAACATCACGCGTACTGCCGCAGGTGGTTGGGTGAAAGGCGGAAGGCGGGCCGCTCGGCGGCTGCACATGAAGGGTCCCAGGCGGGATGGTTTGCGTTTCACTCTTCGGAAGAAGAAGGATAAGAACCGCGGATACAGCTTCCGAACCAGGAGATAGCCATGGGAAGGAAATCTTCTCCCTGGCGCAAGAAAGGCGCCAAGAAGGGGAAACCCAAACAGCCGAAGTAGAACAGCCTGTTCTCATTCAAAGGCCGC
>JAMDEL010000054.1 GCA_023487095.1 Patescibacteria group bacterium | reverse complement strand
TTAATCTGTGCTTCCATTTCCTGATTTTTTTTCTCCACGCCGGCAATCTGCGCTTCCAGGTTGTTTTTTTCCGTTTCAATGCTCATCCTTTGCCGGTACTGCTGCCAGCGCAAATAGCCGAAAAAGGCGGTCAAGCCGACCAGCAGCAGAAGCGCAGTTTTGGTTGAAAGTTTTTCCCTAAACATGTAAGCCGGCTAACTTGTTTTTGGCGCTTAAAATAGTTTCTTTCAGCTCTTCGGGTTCCCTGACTTTGTGCATTTCAAAAGTCTTGGCCGTGCCGGAAAAATTTATAACCAGCTTGCCGGTGTTAAACAGCGACTCCAGTATGCCTTGCGTCTTGCAGGAAATGCTGGCAATAGACTGGATATCCGCCTCTTCCACAGTCTTGGAAAACAGGTTCTTGTATTCCACGGAAATTATCCTCTGGCTGGTTATGAGGTAGCTGTTAACCAGCCACAACAAATATTTGTTTAGCGCGTAAAGCAGGACCAACACTGTCCAAAAAAACAGGATCCGCCTGAGCGCGGTTATGTCCTGAAGCTCGTATTTCGCGTAAAAAGCCCAAGGCACGTAAATGAGGACCAAAACCAAGACCACGGCTTTGCCCCAAACCCATTCGGTCTGGCGGCTGGCCAGTATCAGCTTTTCGTTTTCGCGGAGTTTGATTTTGAACATGGGTCTTTACTGCAAAAACGCCGCGCCAACAGTCATTATCACCAGGCCTACCACCATGACAATGGCCAAAGCGTACATGATTTTGTTTACCAGCTTGCGGTTGTTGAACATGGATTTATTTTACCATATTTTTGTGTCTTTGGCTTATGCACAAGGGCGTTTACACGCGGGTAAAAAGCCAGTATACTTTCAAATTAGAAACCATATGGAGGGTTTCTTAATCCTATGAGCAGAAGATGTCGCGTCCGAGAATCCAAGAAAAAGGCTGCGCTTGCAGCCACCTGGCTCTGCCTCATTATTGCAGCAATCTTCGCATTGCTGCACATCGCCCAAACCCAACAAGCCCAGGCGAACACGCCTGAACCAGCCAGTGCCAGCAAGGCGGCCTTTGTGCCGTAGCCCCCTCGCAATCTTCCTGCCGCAGTGTGAGACGGCCACCGCTTCCCCAGCGTGTGGCCGTTTTCATTTACCCCAGTATCTATTGACATTTATAGCATTTTGTGATATAATAATAGGTCATCACTTAAGGAGGATGACATTGAAATGTCTCACGAGATGCTCGTTGTTCTTCGCTTTTCCATCTTGGCTTTGTGCGCCGCCGCCGCGTGGATGATGTGGATGATGGCTCGCATTGCAAAGCACACCGCGGCCGCCGTGTTTCTGGGACTGGCTTTCCTCTACCCTCTGGGCAAGGTTTTCCAGTTCTGGGTTCTCGGCCCGCGCTTCGTGCGTTGGTATATGTCGGATGTGGGCTTTGTCCCTTTTACCGCCCTGGCGATTGGACTGTTCCTCATGTCCAAGAACTGGGGAATCCAGCCCGCGTTCCGCCGCTCTTTGGGCACAGCCCTGAGGCTGGGAATTCTGGTGGAGCTTATGCAGCTGGCCATTTCGGCAGCCGCTAAGAAGCACGTGGAATTCTCTGCCGCGGGCGACTGGTGGGACATGGCGTGCTACATCACCGCCTATGTTCTTTGCCGCTTTTTGTTCAGCCTATACTTCACCCAACCTGTGTTCGCGAAGGTTGAGGCCAGGGTACAGGCCCACAGGCCCCAACGGGACCGGCGCAGCAAGCGGAGACGGTAATGAGGCACAACAATCACAAACCCCGGGACGGTCCGTTATAAGGTCGCCCGGGGTTTTGCTTTGACCGATTTATTTTCCAGCTTAACAAATTTTGTTATATCAAAAGAAACGAAAACGCGTTCCCCTCTGCAAGATGCTTTGGGGAACGCGCGGGTTAGAAGGCCGGTATGAGGCCTAGTTGAGGCTGGCCTTTTGTCTTTGGGCCATCCATTGTTCGTAGCCGGAGCGGAACGCCTTGGTGGAGCCGTGATGGCTCCGGCCTTTGGCTTGGCCGTTGCCGTGGACTGGACAGTCGTCCGGCTTGTGCTGGGTAATATGGATGTCTCCGTCGGCGGTGAAATTCATCACCGTGTGGATGTCTTCCGGTTTGCCTTTCACTATGGTTCACTCCTTGGGTTTTGGATGTGCGGTCAGATAACCAGGTAATTTACGCGAAAAGAGCGGTTTTGTCAATGCCAAAACCGCTCTTTTGCCGATTTATAAAAAGGAATATACTGTTTTTATGCCAAAAATCCAGACGGGGGAAGTTGAAGCCCTGAAAAGCGCCCATACGCAGTTCAGGGAAAGCGAAACCGATACGGCCGCCAGGACGCTGGCGGTCAAAACCGCCACCATCTTCGGGTGGACGGCGGAGCAGGCCAAGATGCGCATCCAAGAACTCCTATGGGAGATGGGGCTCGTCCTGGGCAAAGGCCTTGGCCTTTCGGAAGAAGTGTTTCTCAAGTACGCGACCAGTGCACACGAGAACGGATTCATCCCCGTGCGTCTCCGGCCCTAAGGGCCATGCATTGCTTACAAAAGGACGTCCCCAACCGCGCCGGGGACGTCCTACTTTTTTTAAATTTATTGACTATGTATATCAAATACTGGTATAATTGGTGTAACTTGACAAAA
>JAMDEL010000039.1 GCA_023487095.1 Patescibacteria group bacterium | reverse complement strand
AAAATATGAATATGATCCGGAAATGGAAGCCATACACTTAAGCGGGGTGTTGTATGGCGATTTAAAGTATCCTCTTAATTACGGCCATGTGCCAAAAACCTGGGCGCAAGACAATAATTTACTGGACGTTTTTGTTATTAGCACTTACCCGATTTCCACCGGCACCGTGGTTGCGTGCCGCGCGGTTGGAATGCTGGAAGTTATGGATAGGGGCAAAAAAGATAACAAGATTCTGGCGGTGCCGGTAAAAGAGCCGGTTTTTGACCATATAAAAGACGTGGAAGATTTTCCCCAAGAAGATTTAAACAAACTTCAAGAGTTTTATTCTCATTTGCCCAAAGCCTGGAAAATAGACATTCAGCTCAAGAGCATAAAAAACCGCGAGGCTGCGATTAAAGAATTGCTGGCCGCGCAGGAGCCGGAATAAATTTCATTATCAAAAGAAAAAGCCTGTCCGCCATAGGCGGACAGGCTTTTAAGTTATAAGATTACGGCTTCAAGAATTTTACTAATAACAACGCTACAATGTTGATTATCTTGATCACCTAGTAGTCGCTTCGGCGTTCGCCGGCTCCGCTACGGGGCAAGTCGGATTAAGGTTTTAAGAACTTCACTAATAATAGCGCGACTATGTTTATTATCTTGATCATGGGGTTAATAGCAGGGCCGGCAGTGTCTTTGTAAGGGTCGCCCACGGTGTCGCCGGTAACGGCTGCTTTGTGAGCGTCCGAGCCTTTTCCACCAAAGGAGCCTTCTTCAATATATTTTTTCGCGTTATCCCAGGCCGCGCCGCCGGTAGTCATGGAAATTCCAACAAACAAACCGGTAACAATCGTGCCAACCAAAAGTCCGCCCAAGGCCGCGGCGCCTAAGAATAATCCAACCAAAATTGGCACCACAACCGGAATTAACGCCGGGATAATCATTTCTTTAATAGCGGCTTTGGTAACAATGTCCACGGCTCGTGAATAATCAGGTTTTCCAGTTCCATCCATAATCCCTTTAATTTCCCTAAACTGCCTGCGGACTTCTTCCACCACGGCTTTAGCCGCGTTGCCTACGGCAGACATGGCAATGGAAGCAAACAAATAAGGCAATAAACCGCCGATTAGCAAACCAACCAACACTTTGCTGTTAGAAAGATCAAACACGGTGGAAATGCCCGCGGCACTTAATTCCTGCGTGTAGGCGGCAAAGAGCACCATAGCGGCAAGGCCGGCGCTCGCAATCGCATAACCTTTTGTAACGGCTTTGGTGGTGTTTCCTACAGCATCAAGCGGATCAGTAACGTCGCGAACGGATTTATCAAGCCCAGCCATTTCCGCAATGCCGCCGGCGTTGTCGGTAATGGGGCCAAAAGCGTCAATCGCCACCACAATTCCTGTTAGGGACAACATAGACATTACAGCTAAAGCGATTCCGTAAAGTCCGGCTAACTGAAAGGAAATTAAAATCGCAACCACAATTACCAAGACCGGCGCGGCAGTGGACTGCATGCCCACGGCCAAGCCTTTAATAATATTGGTGCCGTGTCCGGTGGTGGATGCTTCGGCAATTTGTTTTACCGGAGAGAAAGATTTAGAAGTGTAGTATTCGGTAATGATGGTAATTAGTCCTGTAACCAGCAAACCAATCAGCGCGCAGTAGAAAAGATTATTTACTGAATAAAGTCCGTTGCCTTGCATTAACATTTTTGTAATAGGATAAAAAGCAATCGCGGATAAAATCCCCGTTACCGCAAAGCCTTTATACATAGCGCCCATTACGTTATTGCTTTTTCCGAGGCGGACAAACCAGGTGCCGATTATTGTGGTGATGATGGAAGCGGCTCCAATGAGTAAAGGATAGACTAACGCATTTAAAGTCCCTTCTGTAAATGTGAACGATCCAAGCAAAATTACAGCAATAGTAGAAACCACATAAGTTTCAAACAAGTCCGCGGCCATACCGGCGCAATCTCCCACATTGTCGCCCACGTTGTCCGCAATCACGCCCGGATTTCTTGGGTCGTCTTCCGGAATATTGCTTTCAATTTTGCCAACCATGTCCGTGCCAACATCCGCGCCTTTGGTAAAAATGCCGCCGCCAAGTCTGGCAAAGACTGAAATTAACGAAGAACCAAAAGCCAAACCGGCCAGCGCCGCCAAATCGCGGGTTAGCATATAAAATACGGTGACTGAAAGCAATCCCAAACCTGCCACAAACAAACCCGTAACCGTGCCGCCTTCAAAAGCTAAAGTTAAAGCGGAAGCCAGGCCTTTTTTGGCGGCTTCAGCAGTGCGCACGTTGGCGCGCACGGAAATGTTCATGCCAATAAATCCTGCAACGGCAGAAAGCACGGCGCCTAAAATAAAGCCGTAAATTGTATTGTTGCTAAAAGAAATGCCGCCAAAAAATCGGGTGGAGTACATTAGCAGTACAATAACCACGGCAACCAAGCCGACAGTTTTGTACTGGCGGGAGAGGTAGGCTTTGGCGCCGGCCTGAATGGCCGCGGCAATCTCCGCCATTTTTCCGCTACCGGCAGGGGACTTGAGGATTTTAAAAATTAAAAAAGCTCCGTAAAGAAGAGCGAGGACGGCCGCAGATACCGCGTACCATAGGTAAGTGTTTTCCATTTGTGGGTAAATTAGTTAATATTTCTTGTATAATTATAATCATTTTAGGA
>JAMDEL010000040.1 GCA_023487095.1 Patescibacteria group bacterium | reverse complement strand
TGGGGATGTGGTGGAACTGGCAGACACGTACGGTTCAGGGCCGTATGGCCGCAAGGTCGTGAGGGTTCAACTCCCTCCATCCCCACCAAAAGACAAAAACTCGTTGACAAAAAAATAACTCTGTGATATAATTAAATAAATTAGTGCACTACTGTAAACCAGTTGGCAGCTATAAATTAAGAAAAAATCTTACTTTATAATTGCTAATTGCGCAAAAGAGCGGATAACGGTCGGCTGAACAGGCCACTCTTCCCCTCTTAGAAACAAAGCATAAAAACTCTACCCTGAGTTAAACTTTTTTAGCAGTATTAATATTCATTCTGGCTCGTAATGCGCATAACGGGCTAAAGAAGAAATTTTCTAATGATTAGAAAAAATCAGCATGGATCCAGGTTTAGCCCTCACAGGCCTTCCAAACCCGGACTCCCGCAGGACTCTAAACCTGCAAACAAACAAAACGCTTCGGGCTCAGACCGCCTGGAGCAGCTTATCCAAAAGGCCACCAACCTCACCTCCAGCCTGCCGACCAGCCGCTACACGGCTTCCCGGCAGAACCTGCGCATAATTCCCATGGGCGGTATTGAAGAGGTTGGGGAAAACATGACAGTTCTGGAATACGGCGATGACCTGATTGTCATTGACATGGGACTCGCTTTCCCCGATGACACCATGCCCGGCGTTGACTATATTATTCCGGACACCAAATGGCTGGAACAGAACAAGCGCCGCATCCGCGGGGTAATCATCACCCACGGTCACTTGGACCACATTGGCGCCGTGCCTTACATTTTGCCCAAACTCGGCGACCCGCCGGTTTATACCATGGCACTTACCGCCGGCTTCATCAAGAAGCGCCTGGAAGAATTCGGCCTTGTGGGCCGTTCACGCATTAACGTCTTAACCAAGGACGACACTTTAGCGTTGGGCAGCTTTAAAATCCGGTTTTTCAGGCTTAACCACAGCATCCCTGACAGCGTTGGGCTTTCCATTACCACGCCCGTGGGCCAGGTGGTATATGCCACGGACTGGAAATTTGACCACACTCCGGCTGACGGCAAACCCACGGAGTTTGATAAGATTGCCAAATTCGGGGCCGAAGGAGTGCTTTTGCTCATGTCCGACTCCACCAACTCGGTGAAGCCGGGCTACTGCATTTCGGAACGCGAGCTGGGCATTACCATTGACCGGACTTTCTCGGAAATAAAGGGCAGGATTATTTTTGCCAACTTTGCGACCAGCATTTCCCGCATCCAGCAGGTGTTCAATGCCGCGGCCAAATACAACCGCAAAATTATTGTCACCGGGCGCAGCATGGTCAACAACATTGAAATTGCACTCTCTTTGGGCTATTTGAAAATCCAGCCCAAAATTGTAATTAAGTCCGAACAGGCAAAAAAATACCCGGACAACCAAATTGTTGTCCTCACCACCGGTTCGCAGGGCGAAGATGCGGCCGGACTTGCGCGCATTGCCCGCGGCGACCACAAGACCATAAAGATTAAAAAAGGCGACACGGCTATTGTTTCCGCTTCCCCGATTCCGGGCAACGAACGCGCTGTGGCAGCGGTACTCTCTAACCTGACCCGTTTGGGCGCGCATGTTATTTACAACAAGACTCTGGACATCCACACTTCGGGCCACGCGCACCAGGAAGAATTGAAGCTGATGATTGCCCTGACCAAGCCCAAATTCTTTATGCCCATCCACGGCGAGCACCACATGATTGTGACTCACGCGGAACTGGGTAAGACCATGGGCATTCCGGAGCAGAACATCTTTTCCCTGGATAACGGCCAAATTTTGGAAATCAATTCTGCGCGCGAAGCCAAAAGCGTGGAAGACCCCAAAATTTCCTCGGGTTACGTCTTTATTGACGGCCTGGGCGTGGGCGACGTAGGCGAAGTTGTCATCCGTGACCGCCAGGTCATGGCCCAGGACGGCATGTTCGTGATTATCGTCACTTTGGACCGCCGGGCCGGCAAGCTCATCAACCAGCCAGATATTATTTCCCGCGGCTTCATCTATATGAAAGGCAACGACGACCTGATCCGGGAAGTAAAACACGAGGTCAGGAAACTCGTGGAAAGCAAAGGCAAAGAAAAACTGGAGCCCAACTGGGCTTTCTTAAGGAACATTATCCGCGACGAAATCGGCGAATACCTCTACCAAAAAACCGAGAGGCGTCCCATGGTCCTGCCGGTAATAATTGAAGTCTAAACTTTCTTAAAACTCCCCTTTTGGGGAGTTTTTTGTTATACTGGAAACATGCAAAAACAACAGACCGTGGTCGGGGGCATAAGGCCGACCAACAAGCTCCATGTTGGCAACTACCTCGGAGCTTTAAAACAGTTTGTGGAAATTAGCCAAACCCCTGAAATCACCTCGTATTTTTTTATTGTTGACCTGCACGCCATTACTACCCCTTTTGAACCCAAGGAACTGCGCCACAATACCTTGGACGCTGCGGCAACCTATTTGGCCGCGGGTTTTGACCATAACAACTCCTGCCTGTTTGTCCAAAGCCACCTGCCGGAACATTCTGAGCTGGCCTGGATTTTCAATTGTATTACCCCGCTTGGCGAACTGGAGCGCATGACCCAGTTCAAAGAAAAATCCCAAGCGCACGCTTCCAACATCAACGCCGGACTTTTGGCCTACCCGGTTTTAATGGCGTGCAG
>JAMDEL010000092.1 GCA_023487095.1 Patescibacteria group bacterium | reverse complement strand
TGGATAAACTTAGGATAAAAAAATTGCAAACGCAGATAAAAAATCCGATTTTAATCAAGAAACCGGAAAATTTGGCCTATCTGATTGGCCGGAGTTTCATGCGCGGTTATTTGTTGGTTAAAAAAACAGAGATTGTTTTTTTGGGCGACGGCTTGGAAAAAGCCGAAGGTGTTGCCAAAACGGATTTTTTGAAGAACGTAGGCAGATACATTAAGCCTAAAGAGACCCTGGAGCTGTTTGGCGAATTTACTTACAACGAGACAGAGTATATAAAATTTAAAAACCCGAAATTAAAGCTGAAAGTTACAATCAAACACAGCCCGGTGGATTCGGAAAGGCAGGTTAAGGATACAAGTGAGCTTTTCAAGGTTAGAAAGAGCATGGAAATTGTGAATGCGGTTTTTAACCATACGAGAAAACAGCTTAAACGCCGCGCGTGGACAGAGAAGGCTTTGGCTGAGTTTATTCAAAATACGGGTTTGCGTTTGGGCGCAGAAGACCTTAGTTTTCCCGCCATCGTGGCTTCGGGGGCCAATGCGGCCGTGCCTCACCACGTGCCCGGGGGTAAAAAAATCAGAGCGGGAGAGCCGGTGATTATTGATTTTGGTTTCAAGTACAAAAAATACTGCAGCGATTTTACGAGAACTATATTTTTAAATCGGGTGCCGAAAAAAATGGAGCTGGCATACAACCAGGTAGAACAGGCTTATTTAGAGTCCATTGCAGCGGCCGAGCCGGGAATGCCGGCAGGAAAGCTTTGTGACCTCGCGGTTTCAAAGCTTGCCCAAAAAAAACTGGATAAATATTTTATACATTCCTTGGGCCACGGTACGGGTTTGGAGATTCACGAACTGCCCAATCTCTCGCCCGGCTCAAAAGATACGCTGGTGGCCAATATGGTTTTCAGTATTGGATAGAGGATTTGGTATATTTAACCTCAGACGGGGCAAAAAAGTTTATTAAAGTTGAGACGAACTTGAAGGATCAGATTTTATGAGGGAAGGTAAAAACCCCAATGAGTTAAGGGGCAGTTACCGGGAACGGCTGTTGTTTTTGGCTGACACGGCGAACCAGGCTTATGAGGGCTGCACCAACAGAACACCGGAAGTGGAGGATGGATTTGACGCGGTAGCCGCAATGTTTCAGGTTATAAGCCACGACATCACGGCCGGTGAACTGGGGAGCATTGAAGAGTATTTGGCAAAGTATGAGGCGCGTGTCCAAGATTTGATAAATAAAATTAAGGCGAGCAACCAATGAAATTTATAAAGACCAAATTGAAAAACGGATTGACTGTTTTAGAAATTCCTTCTGAGACCGCCGAAAGCGTGGTGGTAGATTTTTTTGTCAAAACCGGCTCCAGGAGCGAGACGGAAAAAGAGTCCGGCATTTCGCATTTTTTGGAACACTTTTTATTTAAAGGCACCAAAAAATACCCTTCCGCTTTGGCAATCTCCCAGCTGGTGGACGGCATTGGCGGGGAAATGAACGCCAATACCGGCAAAGAGCATACCCAGTTTTACATCAAGGCGGCTTCGCAGCACTTGGAACTGATTTTTGAGGTGTTGACGGATATGGTCCAGGCACCTTTGTTTGACCCCCAAGAACTGGAACGCGAAAAGGGCGTAATCGTGGAGGAGATAAACATGTACAAGGATACGCCCATGTACGAGATTGAAAACGTACTGGAGAGGACGATGTGGCCAAAGGAGCCCTTAGGCCGGGATATTGCGGGCAGCAAGGAAACGGTGACGAAATTTTCCCGTGAAATGTTTGTTGATTATATAAACCGGCACTACCAGCTCCCGAACATGATTTTAGGCATTTCCGGAAAATATAACCATAAAAAATTGTGGCAATTGATTGATAGGTTCTGGGCCAGGCACCCGAAAAAAAAGCACCACAGCTGGGACAAGGCGAAAGACAAACAGTCCGCGCCCAGGCTGAAAGTTGATTTTAAGGAAACTGAGCAGGCACATTTGGCCTTTGGTTTTAAAGGCTTGGCTTACGGGGATAAGCGGGGGCCGGTTCAGTCCGTACTCTCGGCAATTTTAGGTGGCGGCATGTCTTCCAGGCTTTTTTTGGAAGTCCGTGAACGCAGAGGGTTGGCGTACTATGTTAGGGCCTCGGGTTCCAGTTACCAAGATACCGGAGTTTTTAATATTGGCAGCGGCGTGCAGGTGGCTAAGATTGACGAAGCGATTCAGGTAATTTTAGCTGAACTGGAAAAGATTAAGACGCAAAAAGTTGGCGATGGGGAACTAAAAAAAGCCAAGGAATTTATTAAAGGCAAATCCATTTTGGCATTGGAAGACAATCAAGTGCGTTTGGACTGGTTTTTAGACCGGGCGGCATTCCACCCAACCATTGAAACTCCAGACCAGGTTTTTAAAAAGATTGACCGGGTCTCAGCGGAAGATGTTCGTAGGCTCGCAAAGTACCTGTTTGTAAAAAATAATTTGTCCCTGGCAATTATTGGTCCCTATAAGGACGAAAAAAAGTTTGCTGAGCTAATTAGGTAGGTAGGTTTTAAAATACAGCAGGCTCGCCACGGATTCCCGGGCGAGCCTGTTTTAAGAGCTTACAGCTTGAGATTGGCGACATCCCAGTCCGGCCTCCCTTTGGAAAACACGAACTGGTGAAGGTCCATGCCTCCTTCTACGGAAAAGCTGGCAGCGCAGCCT
>JAMDEL010000080.1:586-2735 GCA_023487095.1 Patescibacteria group bacterium | reverse complement strand
AAAGTCCACCCAGCATCATTTAAATTACAAATAAACATGCCAAAAAAAGACTTAGGTTACAACCAGCCGCTGTATTTTTTAGCTTTTGACCATCGCGCCAGCTTTGTAAAAAATATGCTGGGCGTGGCGGGCAGCCCGGATTTGGAGCAGGCCAAGCAAGTGGTGGACTTTAAGAACGTCATTTTTGAAGGCTTTAAGCGCGGGGTGGAGCTGGGTGTGCCCAAAGCCGCGGCAGCCGTGCTTTCCGACGAGCAGTTTGGCGATGCGGTCCTGCGGGGTGCGCGCGAAGCCGGCTTTGTGCTGGCCGTCTGCACGGAAAAGAGCGGGCAAAAGGAATTTGATTTTGAATACGGCGCCGAGTTCGGCGAACACCTCAAGGAGTATGCGCCGACTTTTGCCAAAGCCCTGGTGCGCTATAACCCCAAAGACGACAAGGAAATGAATGCGCGCCAGCTAGAAAAATTGAAAAAACTTAGTGACTTCTGCCACGGCAACGGCCTGAAGTTTTTAATTGAGCCCTTGGTAGCGGCTTTGCCTGAACAGCTGGAAAAAGTCGGCGGTGACCAGCAGAGATATGACCTGGAAATCCGCCCGAAACTTATGGTGCAGATGGTCAAGCAAATGCAGGAAGCTGGGGTGGAGCCGGATATTTGGAAGATTGAAGGCCTGGAAAAAACCCAGGAATATGAGTCAATTATTGAGCAGGCCAGAAGCGGAGGCCGAGAGCGGGTGAGCGCGGTTATTTTGGGTCGGGGAGCCGCTGAGGCCCAGGTGGAAAAATGGCTTACGGCCGCAAGCCGGGCCAAAGGCGTGGTGGGGTTTGCCATTGGCCGCAGTATTTTTCATGAGGCGTTGATGGACTACAAGACCGCCAAATTGACTCGGGAGGAAGCCGTGGAAAAAATCGCGCATAAGTACCTGCATTTTTATCAAGTCTATACGCAAAACAATTAAACAAAATTAAATGAATCCATTTATGCCGACCAAAAGCAAAAACCCAAACCACCATGAAGGCCACGAAGTGGTGTGTTTTACCTCGCAGGGGAGGGAGATTTGCATTCCCGTTTCCCAGTTGGAGCACATTTTTAAGAAGGGCAAAACGCGGGAAGTTTCCACTTGGACGATTTTTAAGATAATGGCCGAGTTTATTGCGGGATTTGAGTTTTTAAAGCGCTACAAGAAAGCGGTGAGCATTATGGGTAGCGCGCGGGTGAATTTGCAGCACGGCGTGTACAAGGAAGCCACCGACTTGGCCAACAAGCTTTCCAAAGCGGGTTTTGCGGTCATCACCGGCGGCGGTCCGGGCATTATGGAAGCCGGCAACAAAGGCGCTTTTGAAGCGGGCGGCCGGAGCGTGGGCATAAACATCAAGCTGCCCTTTGAGCAGCGGACCAACCAGTATGTCAAGGAATCCGAAAGTTTCAGTTTCTTTTTTACCCGCAATTTTTACCCGCAAAGTTATGCTGGAGACAGCTTCCAGCGTTTACATTTTTTTCCCCGGCGGCTTTGGTACGTTGGATGAGCTGTTTGAAATGGTTACTTTGATTCAGACCAAAAAAATCCGTCCCGTGCCGATTATCCTGGTTAACCGCGAATTCTGGCAACCGCTTTTGGATTGGGTAAAGTCCTCCATTTATGAGAAAAATAAAGCCATAGACAAGGAAGATATGGAGATTTACCATTTGGTGGACGATGCCGAAGAGGCCTATAAGCTGATTAAAGACCTGTCCAAGAATAAGAATTTATTTAATTAGCATGTCCCCAAAAAGGCCGGGTGGGGAGGGCGAGACAGATAACATTGATTTTGCCTTGGAGCAAATTAAAATTGACACCGAGAAAGCCCGGATAATGCCCACCCGGGAGCAGTTTAGGGATTTGGCTCAGAAGGTAAGAGCTTTGACCTTGGGCAGGGGTTATGCCAAGGCAACGCCGTGGGAAAAGTATTCCGCGGATTTAAGCGTCATCTTGCAAATGCTGCCAAGACCTGCGGCCAGGGGGGTTAATGCCAGATACCGCGAAATTCTGTCACGGAAATATTATCAAAAACCGGTTTGGGATGAATTTTACGAATATGTTTTGAACTATTTTCATGACCAGGCGGCCAAGGCGTATGGCATGGCCGAAGAAAAAGAGTTTTGGAAAGCCGGGT
>JAMDEL010000080.1:0-522 GCA_023487095.1 Patescibacteria group bacterium | reverse complement strand
AAGTTTAGCGAGGCTGAAATTTACGCTTTTTACCAGGGGGTGGTTCAGAAAGTTTCAGAAATGGTCGGGCCGAAGGCCTCGGTTTCCATTGAAGTTTATGCGGATAGCATGACCAAAGCGGAAGACATGCTCAAGCAGGCCAGGGAATTTAACACTTGGATTCCGAATGCCCACATTAAGCTGCCTATTACCGGCGAAGGTCTGAAAGCCGCGGAAGCTTTGGTTAAAGAAGGCATTAGGCTGAACATGACGCTCGCGTTTTCCCAGAGCCAGGCCGCGGCGGTTTACGCGGCAACCAAAGGCGCAAAAAAAGGCGATGTATTTCTGTCCCCGTTCATTGGACGCCTGGACGATAGGGGAGAGAACGGCATGGACTTGATAAAAAACATTATAGAGATGTATAAGGCTGGCGACGGGCATGTGGAAGTTTTGTCCGCCAGCGTGCGAAGCCTAGAGCATTTTATAAAATGCCTGGAATATAAACTTCAATGGAAACCGAGGCCTTCGGCCCGACCATTTCTG
>JAMDEL010000001.1 GCA_023487095.1 Patescibacteria group bacterium | reverse complement strand
AGTGCAAGTTCAGTTTCTCGCCGGTTTTGAGTTCCGGCAAAGTGTTTTCCTGGTCTTCTTCGTTTTCTTCGTCTTTGCCTTCGGTGTAGGCGCGGATGAAGCCGTCAAACTTTACAATCTGGCCTGTGGCGCGGAATGTGTAGTTGTTTGCCTGGATGTCCACAGCAGTCTGTTCCATGATTGCCGGGGCCATTTGGCAGGCAATGGTGCGCTTCCAAATCAGGCTGTAAATTTTGTATTGGTTGCGGTCCAGGAAAATTTTAATGCTTTCCGGAGTCCTGCCGACTTCAGTGGGCCGGATGGCTTCATGGGCTTCCTGTGCGCCTTTGGATTTGTTGGTGTAATATTTGGGTTTTTCCAAAGCGTACTTCGCGCCAAATTCCTTAACTACAATTTCCTGGATTTTGGAAAGCGCGGAAGCAGCCAAATTCAGGCTGTCGGTCCTCATATAGGTTATTAAGCCCTGGCTGCCTTCTTCCCCTAAATCCACGCCCTCATAGAGCTGTTGGGCCACGACCATGGTTTGCTTGGCGGACATGCCGAATTTGCGCGCGGCTTCCTGCTGCAGGGTGGAGGTGGTAAAAGGCGCAGCCGGGTTCCGGGTAACTTCTTTTTGTGCCACGTTCTGTATCTGGTAAGTGGCGCTGTTTAAGTCCGCCAAAATGGCTTTGGCAGTCTGTTCGTCTTTAATTTCCAGCTTGCCAATGCTTTTTCCGTCTTTTTGGCTGAGCTTGGCATTGAAGATTTTTTTGTTGTCCAGCTTGGAAACTTGGGTTTCCACGCTCCAGTATTCTTCTTTTTTGAAATTTTGGATTTCGCGCTCGCGCTCCACCACTAGGCGCACAGCCACGGACTGGACGCGTCCGGCGGAAAGGCCGTAGCGGATTTTGCGCCAGAGGAAGGGGGAGAGTTCGTAGCCGACCAGCCGGTCCAGCACGCGCCTGGCTTGCTGCGCATCAACCAAGTTTTGGTCAATGTCCCGCGGGTGTTCCAGGGCTTCTGCAATGGCCGTCTTGGTGATTTCGTGGAAAACAATCCGTTCTTTTGGCTTTTTTTCCAACGCCAAAGCCTGGACCAAATGCCAGGAAATCGCTTCTCCTTCGCGGTCTTCGTCAGTCGCCAGCACGACCCGGGGCGCGTCCTTGGCCAGTTTTTTCAGCTTAGCCACGGTTTCTTTCGCCTTAACCGGTATTATATAGGTAGGGACAAAGCCGTTCTCTATATCAATGCTCATTTTGCTTTTGGGCAAATCGCGGACGTGTCCCATGCTGGCTTCCACCTGATAGTCGCCGCCCAAAAAACGCGAAATGGTTTTCGCTTTGGTGGGGGATTCTACGATAATTAAAGGTTTGGACATTCTATTAGGAAAATTATTTAAAAGGTACGGAATGGATTTTACTGATGAACCTGACTTCTGTCAAATCTGGCTTGAATTTTTCTTCCGGTTTAGTGCAAAATTTTTTCAGTCACGCCGATATTTTTCAGAATCAGCCCGCTCTCCGTTTCGTTAGCCAGCCGGGGGGTTGAATAGTTGTCTATAATCACCGGCAGCAGTTCCACGCTTTGCAGGCTGGCGGCGCTGTTCGGTCCCTGCAGGCCCGAGTTACCTGCGGCAGCTTTGCTTAGGCTGACTTTCAGCATTAGCCCTTCGCGCGTTTCCTGGCTCCACATCTGGTCAAAAATAAAATTCCCCAGAGAGTAAAAGATGTATTTGCCCTGGTATTTTTCAATGGTCTGGATCCAGTGGGGGTGGGCGCCGATTACCATATCCGCGCCTGCGTCAATGGCCGCATGGGCAAAAGCGGTTTGCGCTTGGCTGGGCGTGCGGGTGTATTCCGTGCCCGCGTGCATGCTGGCCACGATAAAGTCGCAGGAGGGCCTAAGGTTTGTAATATCGGCCCTTAGGCTATTTAAGTCTTCCATGCGGGCGACGAAATCGTTTTTGGCTTTGCCCCCGTCATTAATAGAGGCGTATGATGTGCCCACAAAGCAGGTGGTGATGCCATTAGCTTCCACTTTAGGCGGTTGCCAGGCAGCTGCCTGGTCTTTGCCCGCCCCAACGTGCTTTATGCCCAAGTTGTCCAGGAAGTGGGTGGTGGAGTCCAGGCCGGCGATGCCTTGGTCAAGCGCGTGGTTGTTGGCCAAATTCAGAACTTTGAATTTTGTCTTGACCAGGCCCTCCAGAGTGCTGGAGCTGGCTGCAAAAATTAAACTGTTGCCCCCCAGGGTACCCGGGCCGCAAACTATGGGCGACTCCAGGTTGCCAAAGGAAAAATCGGCGCCTTGGAGCGTGTTGCCGATTTGGTGAAAGGGTAGCGTAGGGTCGCCCGCAGCCGTAATTTTTTCGGCCACATGGCGCGAAAGCATAATGTCGCCCGTGGCGATAAAACTGGCCTGGCGAGTCAATGCCGGGTTTTTGCCCAAACTAACGCCTTCCTGGTAATACTGGGTAAGCGTTCGGTCTTCCGGCGTAGCACGCCGGAAGGTGTAGGCTTTTCTTGAAGAGTTGGCGTACGGGTCAAGCTGTCTTTGAAAAAGACCCCAGAGCATTGCAATTCCGAAGAGGATGCCAAGTAAAATTTTCCAGCGGGTGGAGTTCATAATTGAAAGCAGTTACGCAAATAATTATCGGCTTAGGGCGTATTGCTGTCCGCCCAGGTTTCTTATTTTGCCTTTCATTTCCAAAAAAGTCAAAGCCGAGGTGGCTTCCGCAGGCGTTAGCCCGGAAAGTTTGATCAGTTCGCCACCAGCAATGAATTGTG
>JAMDEL010000009.1 GCA_023487095.1 Patescibacteria group bacterium | reverse complement strand
CGCTTTGGCTGGTTTTGACCTTGCCGGTCACATAGCCTTCGATTTTTATGTTTCCGTCGCTGTTTAGGTCGCCTTGAATTTTAACACTCGGGCCAACTACGGTTTCTGCCTGTTGATTCAGGCTGTCTTCTGCGAATTTGTCCATATGGTTCCTTTTTTGCTGAAAAAAGTCAGCGGTTAATTGCCTGACGGGTTTTGTTTTAGCTTAATCTGTGTTTGGCTAAAGCGATGGCTTGTTCTTCCTCTTCAGTGAGCTGCGTTTCAGACTGCCCGCGGACGAGCTGTTTGGCATAAATTCGGTTTTGCTCCCGGCCGTGCATTGAAGTGATGACCACGCCGGTGTCGTGGGCGTCGAGCAGGGCAAGGCAAAAACTGAAATTGCCTCCCCCATCGGCGAACGGGTTGAAACGATGCACGCCAACCTGTTGGAGCGAGAAGGTTGTGGAAGTTTTCAGGTCGGCCAAACTAGCTTCAAGGGCATTTTTTTCTTGCTCAATTAGGTGGAGTTTCTGGACCAGCTCAAGTAACACGGCTTCCAGGTCCTGAGCCCTTCTGCCTTCAAAAAAAACCTTTTTCAAGCGGTTGAAAGCTGTCTGCCGCCAAAACAAAAATCCCGCCAAAAATAAGGCCAAGAGGCTTAAAATCAAGGCTATTAAGTTGATATTTCCGTTGCTCATAAGGATTTTTGGCCAGCTTATTGTAGCACCCTTGCCGGTTGCTTTCAAATCCCAAGAATGCTAAACTGGGGTTAGCTGATTTGCTTTATTTAACCTTTAAGCTTGATATTCCCATGAGCAAGAACCGGAATTCTTCCACCCAGAAAACCATAAGCACTACCGAACTGCAAACCGCCGAGCATCTGGTGATTAAGCATGATTTATGGAAAGTCCTGATTTTGAACCTGGTGTATTTGGCCGGTCTGATGGCTTTGTACTTCGCTAATCAGCGGAGTCACTTTCTGGAAACCTGGTTTGCCAAACTAATGAACATGTAGTGCGAATCACAAACAGCCGGCCCTGGCCGGCTTTTTTATTTTGTGATATTATATATCATATATGATATATAATTAAGATATGGTTATGAACACCTCGAAAGTTATCGGCCAGCTGATTACTCGCCTCCGGGAGCAGAAAGGCTTAACCCAGGCGGATTTTGCCAAAAGTCTCAAAACTAGCCAGTCAGCCGTGGCTCGCATGGAAAACGGCCAGCAAAACTTAACCACTGAAATGTTGGAAAAAATTAGTGAGGTCTTAAAGAAGCCTTTGATTACCTTGGCGGGAGACTCGGTAAATTTAAAAATCGAAGGCGGTCACAAGCTTTCTGGCAGCATCGCAACCAACACTTCAAAAAATGCGGCCATGGGTCTGCTCTGTGCCAGCTTGCTGAATGCGGGAAAAACCACCTTTAAAAACGTGCCTAAGATTGAAGAGGTTAACCGCATGCTTGAGGTCTTGTCTAGTATCGGGGTCAAAGCTGAGTGGTACGGTCCGGATCTAAAAATTACCCCGCCGACCAAGCTGGATTTAAAAAATTTGGATGCTGCCGCGGCTGTAAAAACCCGCAGTATTCTAATGCTTTTGGGCCCCCTGATCCATTTATACAAGCACTTTCGGCTGCCGGTCGCCGGGGGGTGTAAATTAGGCGCGCGCACGGTGCGGCCGCATTTATACGCACTTGAGAAGCTTGGCGTGGAAATCCAAACCACGCATGACCGCTATGACGTCTCGGTAAACAGCCTTCGGCCCGCGGAGATTGTTTTGTATGAAACCGGCGACACGGTGACCGAAAATGCCCTGCTGGCGGCTGCCCGGCTGCCCGGCAAAACCGTCATCAAATACGCCTCTTCCAATTACATGGTGCAGGACTTGTGTTTTTATTTGGAGAAATTGGGTGTGCGGATTGAAGGTCTTGGCACCTCTACCCTGACGGTTTATGGCCGGCCGGAAATTAAAATCGACGTGGAATACGCCTTAAGCGAGGACCCGATTGAGTCCATGTTGTTCTTGTCCATTGCCGCCACCACGAATTCAAGTATTGTTATTGAACGCTGCCCGATTGACTTTTTAGAGTTGGAGTTGTTAAAGCTCGAAAAGATGGGGTTGAAATATAAAGTCGTTAAGACCTATAAGTCCCAGAATGGCCGCACCAATCTGGCGGACATTAAGACCTTCCCGTCCAAACTGGTGGCACTGGAAGAAAAAATCCATCCCCTGCCCTATCCCGGCATAAATATTGATAACCTGCCGTTTTTTGTGCCCATTGCGACCCAGGCGGAAGGCACGACGTTAGTCCATGATTGGGTTTACGAAAACCGGGCGATTTACTATTTGGAGCTGGCCAAGCTTCGGGCGAACATTATTCTGGCCGACCCGCATCGGGTCTATATTGAAGGCCCAACAGAACTGCGGGCAGCCGAAGTCATCTGCCCCCCTGCTTTGCGGCCGGCCGCGATTATCCTGATTGCCATGCTGGCAGCCAAAGGCACGTCTGTGCTGCGCAATATCTATTCCATCTCCCGCGGGTATGAAGATCTAGTCAGCCGACTTAGGAAGCTGGGCGCCAAGATAGAAATTTTGAACGATTTGCAAAGTTAGCCTAAATAAAAAACCGCCCCTGTAATGGGACGGTTTTAAAATTGAGTTCTAGGATAGTTTTTGGTGGACCTGGGGGGAATCGAACCCCCGCCTCGGCAATGCGAATGCCGCGTAATACCACTTTACTACAGGCCCAAATACTAGGATATTTTAACCTAACTTTGCGAATCGTTCAAAATTTCTATCT
>JAMDEL010000104.1:440-2816 GCA_023487095.1 Patescibacteria group bacterium | reverse complement strand
GGACGTTGGTGCACATTCCGTGGTCGTTGCCTGAAATTTCGATTTCAGGCACATCTCTATAGACTTTGACTCGATTTTTCTTGCCGTTATTTAGGGGTTAAAGACCAAGCCCTAAGATGCCCTTTTAAGAGGGGAAACCCTTGAGAAAAGGCACTGAAGTTAGGAAAGAAAAAATACCGATAGCAATATCGGTGTTTTTTTATGCTGAATTAACTGGATATTTAAGCGTGTTTGCCCAAAATATGGCGATTTGGGCTTATTTGACACCCCCTTTCTATAATTTGTAGAATTGCTATAATTTAAGTAACTTAGATAATTTAGAAATAAACATGAAAACTAAAATAATAGTCATGTTATGCCTCACCGCAGGCCTGGTGGTGGCAGTCTTTTTGGCGAATAGGTATCACTGGTTTTCCCGGCAGGCACAACAGCCGGCCCAGGTTCAGGATTTAGTCCCCCAGCCTGAAACCAAGGTATACCCGGAAGCTTTCCCTAAAGAGCTGGTTTTTGACATGTCGCCCATAGACAGCGTTTCCACTCTGGCATTACCGGGTGGAAAACAACAGACAACTGTTAAATACCTTTCCCTGAATCCGAGTGGGGATTTCGCCAGAGGCGCCAAGCAGATTTTGGAAATAAAAAAATGGGTGATTACCACGGGCAAGGATGATCTGCTGCCCAAGGAAATTGTGGCAACCAAGGACTCCCAGAAGGTTACTGTCAGCCTTAGCCCCATCCAGGGCACGACAGCGGTAACCGTCGTCTACGAGAAATAAATTTTAAACAAATAATTTAAAAAAGGTATGCCAAAAAACATTTTAAAATATTTAGGCGGCGTAGCTCTGGCTCTGGGCCTGTCTTTTGCGTTTTTTGCCCAGCCGGCCAAGGCCATGCCAGGCTCCCTGACGCAATGGCTTGATGCTTGTACCATGCCGGGCAGTTGTTCAACCTGGACCTATGGTTCCACCAACGGCTTAAGCGTCCCGCAAGGGGGCTGGCTCCAGATTCGGATGCACAACCGCTGGGTGACCTCGCCCGGACAATTGCCGCTGTATCAGGATGGCTTTACGGTTTCGGATATTATTATGGATTGGGGCTACACCTGTCCGACAGGCCTGACTTGCTACATGCTGCCGTATTACGCTTCGGGCGTGACCCCCTGGACGGTCAATGGGAAAAATTACAACTACTTAGCCTGGGACAGCGTTTCCAACCAGGACTATAGCCCGGTTGTCACTTTTAACACCTCCGCGGCCACTCCGCCGGGGACTTACCGCGTTTACTTTACGGTTTTTGAAAACCCCAGCATGGTGGCTCCGGCTGCTATACCGCCCAATAGCGGCTGCCAGTTCCCGGCGCCCGGTTGTCTTGGCCCGGTGGAAAATTACGTGGATATCACAGTCACCTCACCCTCAACCAATGGTGTTTGCGGCACGGCTAACAACAAAACCTACCCGTCCGGCAGTACGGCTTACAGTCCTGACACGCAGTGCGCGGCAGGTGTTTCCGACAATACCGCTTTCCCGGCTGCGGGCGCAAGCGTTTCCTGGGTATGTAAAGGCACAGGCGGGGGCAGCGACAGCCCCACTTGCCGGGCCAGCCAAGCGCCTCCGGCCCAATGCGTAAACATTACAGCGCCGGATACTGTTACCGTCGGCCAGACTTTTTCCGCGTCCGTGACCATGAAGAATACCAACAACACGACCTGGTGGAATAATACCGAGGCGGCTTTCAAAAATTCAGTTGCCTGGTATTTTCCCAACGATCCTTACCGCCTAGGTTCCTGGACCCCAACCGACAATAACAGATGGGGGCTGACCCGCGTGGATATGCCCATGAGTAGTATAGGCACCAGCGGCCGGTATTTGAGAGCGAGAACGCCCAGCAGTAATTCTTGGGTGGCTTGGCGGGAAATCACTCTTTACGATGCGGCTGGAAACCGGGTTACTCCAGTCAACGCCACGGTAAGTTCGGACTGGCGAGGAGCTAACTATGCCATTGGCCCGACAGGGGCATATGACGGCCAGGGTTGGACGGTGTGGAATTCAGGCACATATAACGGCACTATAACTTTAGATTACGGCCGTGTTGTGGATTTTGCCTCGTTGTGGATTTTGCCAGAACAAACCCCTAACCCACCCAACACCACCTACTATTTTGAAGTTTCCAACGATAATATTAACTACACGCAGATTGCGGCGATAAACGCACAGACCCAGCGTAGTGATGTGTGGTATATTATCAATTCGTATGCTAAGAACAATAACAATATCACTTACAATTTTAGCGCTACTGCGCCAACCACGCCGGGTACATATGCCTTCAATTGGAACATGGTGCACGAGGGTGTGGCCTGGTTCCCGGATGCTTCGGCCT
>JAMDEL010000104.1:0-430 GCA_023487095.1 Patescibacteria group bacterium | reverse complement strand
CAATGCATCCAGTCCGGGAGGTTGGACATGGCAATGCAGTAGCGGAGCAACCCCGGTCTCATGCTCGGCCAACGAATATTGCGCTAACTTTATTAATCCTCCAGCCTCTGCCGGTACTTGTACCAATGTGAGCAACACAGGCTATACCGCAGGCTGGACTCCTGCCTCCGGCACTTACCCAGTGCAAAAATTCCGAGCCGGCCCCGATCTTGCCGATGTCAGCAGCGGCTGTCCGAACGGGACCTGCGTTGCGGCGCTTGATTTGCCGTCAAACGCGCAAACCTATCCGCTTTCAGGCCTGAGCTCTAACACCACATATTACAACCGTGTCGTGCCTTTCTGTACCAACCCTGACGGTTCATCCGGAGAAAATATAAGTTTCAAGAGCTATGTCTGGTCGTGTACTACCACAGCGGCTTGCACACCTCTG
>JAMDEL010000088.1 GCA_023487095.1 Patescibacteria group bacterium | reverse complement strand
AACCGAATATTCTTTGGCTTTGCCCACCAACTGTTCTTTGTTTTTGAGTAATGGAAACACCGCAACTTTATACGGCGCCAGACGCGGCGGCAAATGCAAAACCACGTTTTCGGGGTTGGAGTCGTCAAATGCCTCGCACAACACCGCGAGCACGCTCCGGTCCACGCCCCAGGTGGGCTCAATGCAGTGCGGGATAAACTTCTCATTGCTCTGCGGATCCATATATTCCAACTTTTGTCCGCTAGCCTCGGAGTGGTTTTTCAAGTCAAAATCCGTGCGGTAAGCCAGGCCGTAAAGCTCGCTTAAGCCGAACGGAAACTGGTATTCAAAGTCTATGGTGCGCTTGCTGTAATGCGCCAACTCCTCTTTAGGCACTTCCAATTCATGGATATGCTCCCACTTAAGGCCTAAGACTTCGGTAATCCAGGCTTTCATTTCCGCGCGCCAGTGCTCAAAGACCTCATTCCAGTCTTCGTCTTTTTGCGGCGGACGGATAAAATATTCAATCTCCATCTGCTCAAATTCGCGCGTGCGGAAAATAAAATTACCCGGCGTAATTTCGTTCCTAAAAGCCTTGCCCACCTGCGCAATGCCAAAAGGCAACTGTTTCCTGGAAGTATCCAAAACATTTTTAAAGTCTACAAACATGGCCTGAGCGGTTTCCGGACGGAAATACGCAATATTGGACTGTTCTTCTGCGGGCCCAATAAACGTCTTAAACATTAGGTTAAACATTTTTGCTTCGGTAAAACCGGTTTTCTGCCCGCACGACTGGCAAGCCGCCATAGTATCAATATTGTCTGCTCGAAAACGCGAATGGCAGTTTTTGCACTCCACCAGCGGGTCGCTAAAATTCTTTAAATGCCCACTCGCCTGCCAAACCTTGGGGTTCATTATAAGCGCCGCGTCTATGCCCACCATGTCATCCCGACTTTGGACAAACCTCTTCCACCACGCCTGTTTGATGTTGTTTTTCAATTCCACACCCAAAGGCCCGTAGTCCCAGGAGTTGGCCATGCCGCCATAAATTTCACTACCTGGAAACACAAACCCGCGCCTCTTGCAGAGTGAGACTATTTTATCCATCAAATCTTTATCTTCAGCCATGTTTTTCGGTTTAATGTCTTATAAGTATAGCAAAATAGGCCTATTTTGCCAATTTTTAAAACGACCTATGTTTTTTGGTTTTTATTTTTTCTATCCATAAAAAGGCTGAAAAAACTGAGCAAGACCCCAAAGCCGCCGAGACAAAATATAATCAAGAACATTAGATCTTTTTGCGAAAAATAAAAAGCCAGCAGCCAAATTCCCACAAAAAGCCTTAACCACAAAAGCGGCAAATACAAAACTTCCAGGCGCTTATATGCAATTAAAGAAATCAAAAAACCCAAAACACACGAGAGCACTCCGACAAACTGCACAGCAACCTCTGGATAACCCGCGGTTGAAAAGAAAAGCAGTGGCAGCTTGGCCGGAAAGATCATGGCCGCCAGCCCGCCAATGAGCAGATAAATTGCCGGATAAACCAGGCTTAAGCGGACGTATTTCATTTTACATCAGTATAATCTTTAAAATGCTTCGCCATTTCGTCAAAGTGCCCGTACTCAATAGCGCTGCGGATTTTGGCCATTAAATTCAAATAAAATTTGAGGTTATGCATAGTGGCCAGACGGATGGCCAAAGGCTCGCCGGTAGCCAGCAAATGCCGCAAATACGCTTTAGTGTGATTTAAACACAGATAACAATCACAGGCGTTGTCTACGGGCGTAAAGTCTTCTTTATATTTTTCCAAACGGATGTCTATGGTGGAATAGCCTTCAGCCGTGCCTTCCGGGGTTTCCACATTTTTCGCGGCTATGTACAGCCTGCCGTGCCTGGCCTCGCGCGTGGGGATTACGCAGTCAAAAGTATCACAGCCCAAAGCCGCAGCTTGGACAATGTCAAAAGGCGTGCCCACGCCCAGCAAATGCTTGGGTGAATTTTCCGGCAAATGAGGAATAGTGTAGCTCACCGCTTTCATCATTTCCTCGTGTGGCTCGCCCACTGCCACGCCGCCAATGGCGAACCCCTCAAAACCTAAAGCCACCATATCTTCGGCAGACTGTTTTCTTAAATCCGGAAAGCTAGCCCCCTGGACTATGCCCCAAAGCTTTTGTCCAGGGTTTACGGGGTCTCCGTCCGTAACAATTTTCTGGTGTTCTTTCACGGCCCGCTCAGCCCATCGCTTGGTCAATTCTATGGACTGCTTGCTTCTTTCATATTCAAAAGGAAAACCCGGAAAGTCGTCTAAAATGAGCGAAATGTCGGAGCCTAAATTCGCCTGGATATCCACGCTTTTTTCCGGACTCAAAATTTCCTGTTTGCCGTCCAGGTCAAACTGGAACAAGACGCCGGCTTCCATAACCTTGCGCATTTTAGCCAAAGAAAAAACCTGGAACCCGCCCGAGTCCGTAAAAATCGGGCCTTTCCAATTCATAAACTTATGCAGGCCTCCGGCTTTGTAGATAAGCAGATCCCCCGGACGCTGCCACAAATGGTAGGTGTTGGCCAGCACGATTTCAGCGCCCCAAAATTTCAACTCTTCGGAAGTAATAGTCTTCACCGCACCCTTAGTGCCGATAGGCAAAAACGCCGGCGTGTGAATATCGCCGTGCGCGGTATGAACAATGCCGTTCCTGGCTTTGGAACTTTCGTCTTTTTTCAGAATTTCAAAATAAGGCATGGCAAAAGTATAGCTTAAAACCCCGCATTTTTAAAGGCTTGTCCTCCTAAGGAGGACAAGCCTTGTTGTACAAACACGATATTATTTCCAGGCCGGATACCAACTGGTG
>JAMDEL010000023.1:582-2837 GCA_023487095.1 Patescibacteria group bacterium | reverse complement strand
TCGGAGGCCAAATTGTAAGGGACTTTGAATTTTTTCACTTGCAGCTCCGGGGAAACAAAAGTAAAATCCGCAAAATACTGCCTGTTGCCATAGCGCTTCCAGGAAACGCTATTCCGCGTGTTTTTGATTTTATAAATTGTGATTAAATTCTTGAGCCCGGCCCGCTCTACCATCCTCACGCTTTCGGTGTTGGGCATAAGGTTAAAATCCCCGCATAAAATTTTGGGGCCTTTTAACTTCTTTATAAGACTGGCCAAAATTTTTGATTGTTTAAGCCGCTTGGGCGTATCCAGCTGGTCGCCAGGCCGGGAATGGCCGTGAAAATTCATCACCCGGAGGCTACCCGTACCCATAAGGATTTCCAAACATTGCACGGCATTGGCTTCCTTGCCGTTCCTAAAATCCACCTTGCCGTTGACCGTACCTTCCACATGCTTGCCAAAAACCTTTCCGGTTTTTATTCCCTTTTTAACAAAAATCGCCAGCCCCAAGACAGCTTTATCCTTTAATTCAAAATACTCCCCTGCGCGGCTGGAAACCAGATGAAAATGAACATCAAAACCGTTGAGTCGCTTTTTGAGCTGGGAAAAAATATCCATATGCTCGCCCACGCTGGCAATAACATGCCTTTTTGAGTCGTAAACTTCCTGAAAACACAAAATATCCGCGGTTTTGGCAATTTGTCCTATATACTTAAAAAACGGCTCACCCTGGGCGCCGCCTTGAATGTTTAAACTTACCAGCTTCATGAAAGATTTAAGATTAAAAATTTAAGATTTAAGGCTTAACTTCTATATTATAGCACGGCCTTTATTTTAAAGGGGATTTGGGATAAGCTTAAAGTACTGAGTGCAATTTTGAATTTTAAATCTATAAATTGTGTGAAAATTTTGTACTTAATAACCCAAGCCGATGGCGGCGGTGCCCAGAACTACGTGCTTTCCCTGGCCAGCCGTTTTGGCGGCGCCATTGCCGCCGGGAGCGAAGCCACCGAACTTTTTGAAGCTGCCCAAAGCCTGAATCTTACAACTTTCAGCCTGCGCCATTTAAAGCGCAACATTAGCCCCTACCACGACTTAATGGCTATTTGGGAAATCAGGCAACTTATTCAAAGCTACGAGCCCGATATTCTCCACCTCAACTCCAGCAAGGCCGGGGTCTTAGGCAGCTTTGCCCGCATGGGACTTAAGACCAAAACCGTGTTTACGGCCCACGGCTTTGTCTTTAACGAACCTCTCCCCTGGCCAGTCCGATCCTTTTATCTGGCTTTGGAAAAAGAGGCTTCCCGTTACCGTGACCAAATTATCACCGTGTCCGATGCGGACCGGGAATCGGCCTTAAAATTTAAACTCATTGCACCGGAAAAAATCACTACCATCCACAACGGCCTGGGGCCGGTAAGTTTCTTGGCTAAAGAAGAAGCCTCTCACAAACTGAACTTGCCCAAAAATATTTTTCTCTTTGCCACGATTGCCAATTTTTACAAAACCAAGGGCCTGGACGTGCTCATTGAAGCCGTTTCCCTGCTTAAAACAGAGCTGAGGGAAAAATGCCGGTTTGCAATCTTTGGCTACGGGCCGGGGGAAAGGGATTTAAGATTACAGATTAAAGATTTAAAACTGGAACCAAGCTTTATCTTGCTTGGAAAAATCCATCAGGCCCGACAATACCTGAAAGCCTTTAATGCTTTTGTCCTCCCCTCGCGCAAGGAAGGCTTCCCTTATGTAATTTTGGAAGCCGCCCAGGCCGGCCTTCCCGTCCTTGCAACCAAAACCGGCGGCATCCCGGAAATCTTGGGCGAAGAAGGTTTTTACGCCGCGCCCGGAGACCCCAAAGAACTGGCCGAGAAGATCGGCCAAATCCTTCACGACAACGGCTTGCGTGAAAAGCTCTCCGCACTTTCCTTAAAAAAGTTCCAGCTGTTCACTTTGGAAAAAATGCTTGCGGAAACTGAAAAAATCTACAAAAAAGTGCTTAGTGCTTGAGTGCTTAGCCTAAAACAAAAATCCCCGCTGCAGCGGGGATTTTTACTAAGCACTATTGTACTAATAACTTAGTTACTACAGTCCCAATTTCTTCAAAATGTCTTCAACCTTGGTTTTGTATTTCGGGTCGCTCTCAGCCAGTTTTTTTGCAATTTCCGCAGCCCGAGTCTTGTCCCCCGCTTCCATATAGACCTGGGCCATGGCCCAATAGCCATCAGAATCCAAAAGCTTCCGCTCGTTTAGCCTGTCAAAAATCCCCAAAGCCTTGTT
>JAMDEL010000023.1:0-572 GCA_023487095.1 Patescibacteria group bacterium | reverse complement strand
CTGTATACATCTATAAGCCAGGCCGCATCTTTCCAGTTCCGGAAAGCGTAGCCTTTACTTAAAAGCTCTTCTGCCTGCTTGGTTGCCTCGTCCAGGTTGCCTGCCTGCTTGAGCATAACCGTGTACTGCCACTGTATTTCCAGGTTACCTGGCGCGTCCGCCATAGCCTGTTTGGCCAAAGCCAGCCCGTCTTCTTTCCGCCCGCCAAGAATGAGTATTTGCGCTTTAAACATCCGCGCTTCCGTGCGCCGCGGCGCCAATTCTATGGCCCGGTTCAGGCTGTCTAACCCCTCTGCTGAAAATGGCTTGCCTGCAAGGCTGTCCCGGACTAAAACCGCATTGGCCAACCGCTGGTAATAAATCGGGTTAGTGTTTACCCTTGCCACTGTTTTTTCCAAAGCCTTAATGCTCTTTTCCAAAAATTCTATTTTTGTAGGCACGTCCAGCTTCTGGTTATACGCCGAATTCAAGGCGGATTCCGCAAAACGCGCGGAAGACTCACCAAAATCAAAATTGGCCGGATTGTTTACCGCGCTCTCAAAAAAGTCTTCGGATTTTTTTTGGGTCAACTG
>JAMDEL010000086.1:2274-2862 GCA_023487095.1 Patescibacteria group bacterium | reverse complement strand
CCGGCACCGCCGAGCCAAAACAGCGCGGATGTACTAATTTGCCCGCTTCTTTATTGCTAAAGCCGGCTCCGTCCGTGCCGACAAAAGAAAGCGGATGCCGCAGCAATTGGTTCACTGCCAAGGAGTCCAAATTTTTTTCAAATACTAAAATTTCACTGCCGCCGTTTTCCAGAACGTGCAACACCGCCTGCTCCGACGAGCATTCCATATTTTTTGCGATTTGGCCGATTGTCTTGCCCGTAAAATTCAGTTTGTTGGCCGTGGAAGCGATTTCTATATCCGCAAATTTTACCCCAGTATTGTTTAGATACATCAAAATTTTATTTTTTTGCACCGGATCCGCGAAGTGCTTCAGTAAAATCGCGCGGCCGCCCTCAATGGCCCACTTGGGCAAATAGCCATACAGGGCCTGCCAGATTGTGTCGTAGGGGTAAACATCAAAGTGAACATTAATACCCTGATGGTAGGCAGTATCAATTGCACTTACCATCTCGGGAAATTTTGGCCAATTTTGTTCGTTTCTTAATTTGAGATGGGAAATTTTTAAATTAACTTCGGTGCTTCTGGCAATGTCCAGCGCCTCATCCA
>JAMDEL010000086.1:0-2264 GCA_023487095.1 Patescibacteria group bacterium | reverse complement strand
CGATTACCTCCCAAACCAAATGGTTTTTTGAGCACTGCCCGGCAAAAATCATCGGCGTCACCGGGACAAAAGGCAAAGGGAAATTTTTAAATTAACTTCGGTGCTTCTGGCAATGTCCAGCGCCTCATCCAGCGCTTCAATAATTTCACTGCCTTCGCTGCGCAAGTGCACGGAAAACAGGCCGTTTTGGGCCTTCACGATTTTAGCCAATTCAAACAGTTCCAGTTCGGATACGATAATTTCATGCGCGTAGGAAAGTCCGTTTGAAAGCCCGAATGCGCCGGCTTCCATGCTTTCTCTTAACGCGTTTTTTAAAGCCTGTAGCTCATTTTTTTCCAGTGAGCGAATTTGGTCTCCCACCACTGCCCGGCGCAAAGTGGAATAGCCCACCAGACTTGCAACATTACAGGCCAAACGCTGCTTGGACAGGGTTTCAATAAATTCTGAAAATGATTGCCAATTAATATTGGCCGCTTCCAAGCTGTGCCACTTTTGGATTGACAGCAAAGCTTCATGCGTAAGCAGCGGCGCCAAAGACGCGCCGCAATTGCCTACTAAAATCGTGGTATACCCTTGGGTAATTAAGCTGTCTAAGGAAGGATTGTCAAACAATTGAAAATAAACGTCGCTGTGATTTTGTAAATCAATAAAACCGGGGGCTAAAATTTTGCCGCTGGCGTCAATTACATTTTGGGCGTAGGATTTAATATTAAAAGCCACATTGGCAATTTCGTCCCCCTGCACCGCCACATCCAAAACCTCGCCGGGCTTGCCCGTTCCGTCATAAACTATCGCATTTTTTATTAAAAGAGAGTACATAAATTGAAATGAGCAAAAATGACAAAATTGACATAAATGACAAAAATAGAGAGACGCCTAATTTGTCTACATTCTTGTCATTTTTATTATTTTTTTAATTTTTGTCATTGGCTTCATCCTATAAAATACACTATTACGCCAATAATACTCATGGCCGCGGCAATAATCCACAGCCGCATGGTTACTTTGGTTTCCGGCCAGCCAAGCGCTTCTAGGTGGTGGTGCAAAGGCGCGGATAAAAGCAATTTCCTTTTGAAGATTTTTCTCCAAAACAGCTGCAAAAAAAAGCTGATTGATTCGGCAAAAAATATAAAATGACAAAAATTAAAAAGTATAAGGGTATTGGTTAAAAAGGCAACCACAGCGAGCAGTACTCCCAATCCCATGGACCCGGTATCGCCCATAAAAAATCTTGCCGGGTAAACGTTAAACCATAAAAACGCCAACAGCCCCCCGCAAACGACCCCAATAAAAGCTGTCAGATCATGCTTCCCCTGCAAAAATGCTATCAGCCCCAGGGCAAAAAAAGCTATCATCAGTACCCCCCCGGCCAGGCCGTCCAGGCCGTCGGTTAAATTTACAGATGAGCTTATGCCTACTACCGCCAAAATGAAAAACGGGATAAAAAACCAGCCTAAGTGCAAATTGCCTGAAAAAGGAACGTAAATGTAATCAAAGCCAAGCTTAAAATAAAACCACCAAGCGCCTATAGCGGCAACCAGAGCGTAAAGAATGAGCTTAAAGCGGAATCTTAATCCCCTGCCATTGTGGCCCTTTTGTCTGATGTCTAAAAAGTCATCTACCATTCCGACTATTGAAGCTCCGAGCAGCGCCCCTAAAGGCAGCAATGTTTCTTTTCTGGAATAAAAGTCCAGGTTTTGGAAAAAAGAAATATGCAAAACTCGGTCAAGAAACCAAAATACTAACATTAAAGCCAAAAGCGTGCCCCAAACTAAAATTCCGCCCATGGTCGGGGTTCCGGCCTTCTTTTTGTGCATTTCGGAAAACAGCGGCGTGGAGCCATCATTTCGAATTTGTTTGCCCAAACGATTTTTATAAAGAAACCGGGTAAAAATCGGTGTAGCGGCAAAAGCCACAATAAAAGCCAGCGAACTTAAAGTGAAAATTTTAATTAGCGGTGGAAAACCCATAACGCCTTAATTATACCACAAAATTCTCGTTATTTTTTAAATACAACCCGATAACTCAAATTTTAAAGCTCCATTCCTGATTATTAAGCAAGAGCGGCTCAATGCTTTGTATCTGGCTTCTATGGTTTTAGGGGCTAAAATTTTCCAATATTGCTTTTCTTAGTTCTAAAGTATCACTCTCGCGGTCCGGGCTATCCAGCACTAAAATTATAATTTGGCGGTTAAAAGCATTTAGTTTTGTTGCCATAACCCCGCGCGCATTGGCTGTATAGCCCGTTTTGATGGGTTCTAAAT
>JAMDEL010000071.1 GCA_023487095.1 Patescibacteria group bacterium | reverse complement strand
ACTGAGCGGCCGGGCGACCTGGAATCCATTCCTTTGCGTTCGCAACAGCGCCTCCGGGGAGGCTGGAGTAGATTCCGTAACCTAATGCCAGGCAACCAAGCTTCTCGATGGTTCCAACAAGTTTCCAGTTCCCAATGTCAACCGTCCAAGCGTACAGACAGTTAAGACCCGGGAGCCTGAAGAGCCAAAAGCGGCCCTTCTTGCCCTGCTGGAGAGCGACACTGCCTTTACAGATCACTTCATGCCCCTGGCCATCTACAGCCTTGAACACGATTTCGTGCTCTCCCTTCCCGGCTAACTTCAAGAGCCGGTCATGGGAAACCAGGAGCGTGGCACCCTTGCCGATTTCGTGCCCGTCAATGGACCAAGTTCCAGAGAGGTATCCCTCCGAAGCCTTGGCCGTAAACTTGATGGTCTTGGTCTTCGTGTGGACATCAATAGTCATCTGGCATGTCGGACAAGTGTGCTGCGGCTCTTCCACCTTGGGTGGCGGAAGAGGAGTTGGCCCAGGCTCCGGCGGCGGTTCCTTGCGGACCACCACAGGCGGAGACGGTGGTGGAGAAGGTGGCGGGAACTTGTAAGAAACCGGTCTGGGGTTCCCGCAAATTAGTCCAACTCCGTCGCCGAGGTCAAACAAATCCCGGCCCTGGCTGTCAACGGCCACAATGGTTCCCACGGGCCGCTCAGTTTGTCAGGATCTTCCAATAACGATTCAACGCTAAGGTCGGGGAAGGGGAGTCTGCGAAAGCAGAATTTCCTTCCCCGCACCAGACCAAGAACACTCAGAATGTGATTGATGGGCCTGGTCTGAAATGCTATAATAATATGAATTTTTCTCTAATTTTGAGCCAAAATAGAAAAATATTTGGCTTAAATAAGGCAGGAATTCATTATAATTCTTGACAAAATACAAATTTTGGTGTATAATTGTAGGTTAATATTAAAAAATTATTTGTTAAGACTGTTTACTTTCTCTGACACATTTTAGAGAAAAGAACAGAATAATAAGGTAATTATGCAACAGTTAACTAAAGTATTCGCTCAGGCCAAAAGTTTGGTTTTGGGCATGGGCATTAAGAAAATCGGCCTGACTGCAGCCGCGGCTTTGTTCATTGTAACGGCCACGGTTTTTGCGTTAGCGCCCAGGGCTTCTGACCCCAGGCTTTCCGCCCAGGGCGAAGTGGTCTGTGACAACGCGCCTTCTGTGCCGACATTAAACCCTTTCCCGACTTCTTTCAATGCCGGTAACCGTGCCTGCGGGTCGGGATTGGCACTAACTCCGGTGGCCGGAGAAGTGCGCTGGTAAGTGCGGACAGGCTGGGTGGAATTCTGGACAGGGTTTTGCCCATTTACGGGAGCCAGGTTGAAACTGGAATTGTTATTCTGGATGCCAGAGCCCGTATTCTCAGACCTCATGCTGTTTCCGGAACCATTTTGGAAATAACTGTTTTGGTTGGCGCCCCTCAGGCCGCTCCATACGGTAGCGCCCGCAACGTGCGCCCGGCCCTGGACATTGGCCAAAGCCAGCCGGTTCATGGCCACTTCCATATCAATATAGTTATCCAGGATTTTTTTCTGGTCTTCGGTCAGCTTGCCGCCGGTAAGCGGGTTAACGCCCTGGCTTAAGCTTTCAGTATCGGAAACCCCCAAGCCTAAAGTGTCGTAAGCTTTGGGGTTAAGCTTCAGCATAAACTTCTGGAAATTGGTCAGCCCATTACCGGAGTTGTCCCCTTCTGGGTCCAACATTTCGGCGTCAGAAACATCAAAATAGTAGCTCTTAATCCAAACGGCGTAAGCATCCATATTCTGCTTCTCCAGCTGGGAAAGCGCGGTTTCTTTCGCTGACTGAACCGCAGCCTTTTGGGAACGGTTAAACAGGCTCGGAAAACTGAGCTTGCTAAAAAAGAAATAGTAAGCCAAAACGCCGACAATAAACAAAGCCATGTAAGGCAAAATCAGTTTTACCAGCGGCGCAATATTGGTCTTTTTGGCAGCTTGGATATCTTCGGCAATACTGGCCTCAAAAGCATCGTTCTCTGGGGCATGGCCCGTTGAATCCGCAGCCGAAAACGCAGCCTCAGGCGCGCTTTGCGGTAAGACGGGGAGCTCCGCTCCATGCGCAAAAACCGCAGCCTCAGGCGCGTTGAACTTGAACATTTTTGAGGTGTCCTCAGTAGATGCCGGGTAATTTTTTTGCGTGTCTTGAGACATAAAGTAGGGCAAAAAATTAATATTTGACTTTATATATTAGCACAAAAAGGCCTTTTTGTCAAGAGGGGCTCTCAAACAATCAAATAAATAAAACCTCTTAAATAAGCCGTTTCTCTGCAGGCCATATTTTCATTGAATTTATACGGTTTTGCTTATAAATTATACTCCATAACCCAAAACCAAAAATGTGGTAAAATAAAGTCAGTTCCGGAAATTTCGGAAAGCAGCATGACAGATTTCACCCCAAAAAAACGCAATTTTTCCATCGCCAAAATCATTATTTTGCTTTTGGCGGTTTTTGTCGGCCTGCGCCTGATTTATTGGCACCTGTTTTTGCCCATGAACGTCAGGGCGTCCGATTTAACTTTAGAAAACATCCTTAATGCCATAAACAAGGAGAGGTCTCTACGGAACCTGGTTTTGCTGAACACGGACTCCAGGCTTTCCCTTGCTGCCCAGGGCAAAGCCACCGACATGCAAGCCAGGCACTACTTTAGCCACACCGACCCCGAAGGCAACTACATCTGGCCAAAAATTGTGGCTGCGGGCTACACGCCGTATTTGCAGCTGGGGGAAAATTTGGCTATTGAATTTTACAACACGGACAGCCTGGTGAACGCCTGGATGAACAGCCCGACGCACCGGGCCAATGTTTTAAACGA
>JAMDEL010000027.1 GCA_023487095.1 Patescibacteria group bacterium | reverse complement strand
AAGCGGCTTTGACCGTGTCAGATTGGTTGGCCAGGCAAAAACCATGTTGGCAAAGTTCTCCCAGAGCCATCCAGATTGGCAAATGAATTTCCAATTACCGGAAAAAGAGCAGTCCCTGGAAGCCAGTCCCGAACCCGACTACCAAAAATTTAAAATTAGTTTTCATTTTTTTTCTTCTCCTGAAGAGCTTGAGGCCGTAAGCCAGGAAGTGTCTGGATTTTTCCCTAACCAAAATATTTTAACCTGCGAAGAAATCGGCCATAACCGGAACCTGCCTGCCGATGCGCCCGTAAAAAAATATTGCCTTGATATTCTGCCGGCGACGAAAGCTGATGCCGTAAATTATCTGGAAAAAATCTGCGGCATCAATAAAGGCTTAGTTGCAGGAGATAGTGGTAACGACACGGCCATGCTGGTTGATTCACAGAGACTAACAGCTGTGCTCGTCGGCGGATATAAAACCGAACTTAAGTCGGCGGTAGATTCAAAAATCCCCTCGCTCAGACCGGGCAAAAGAAGTTTTCAGAGAATCACCACGGCAAGCGGTGGGACAAAAGCCGTTTATATAGAACAGGGGGAACGCCTGGCTGCTGAAAGTATTCTGCATGCTGCAAAAATTTTGGAACGCGCGGAAAATATATCAAAAATCGGAAAAAAATAAACTCTTACAAACAAAACCCCCGTCCGAGGACGGGGGTTTTTATAATTCATTACTTTGTTATAGAAGTGTCTCTGACCAATCCAGCCATAACGCTTACGGAACCAATTTCGTGCCGGCCGTTAATTTTCAGGCTATCGCCTGGGTTTAAATCAGACAAGCTGATTTTGCCGCCGAATTTTTTGACTATACGGGCATTGGAAGCATCCACGGTATACGTAGTTCCGTTTGAGGCGCTGACTGTCAGGCTGTTACCGTTGACCGAGCTTAAAGAGCCGCTAATGTTTATCCGTGCCATCCTGACAACCACGTTCACGAACTTGGCAGAAATGTTGTTGTTTGCCTTATCCCACACTCCGGTCACCCGCACCTGGCTACCGACAACGACGTCTGAAAGCTGGGCCGCCTGGCCGTTCTTTTTAAAGACAGTTGCGCTGTCAGTGTTCACCGTCTGGGAACCCCTGGCGCCGGACTGCACCGTAAAGCTTGAGCCGTTGATTGCCGCCACTTTCCCGGAAAAAACGCCGTTCTTGGCCTGAAGCGAAGTATCCCTAATCACTTGGGCCTTAATATTGCTGCCGTCCGCCATGCCTTTTACCACCACGCTATCCCCCGGCTGGAGGTCTGCAACCTGCATTATGGCGCCAAAACGCCTGTGGGTCTTGGCAGCGGAAGCATCCACTGTATATGTGGCGCCATTATTGGCTGCCAGGGTAAATGTGTTACCCGAAACGCTTGAAACCGTTCCAGTCCAGATGCTTAAATGAACCGAAGTTGAGGCCGAGGGCCCTTGGGCAAAAGCCATAAAGGGTAGCATGGCTAAAGCGGTGACCACGCCGGCAATTTTTTTTGTTCTTTTCATATTGCTCCTTTCATATTTTGGGAAATATTTTGTCGTCTTATTTGTAATATATACAAAGGGGGTAAAATTTCGACCTTTTTACCAACCCATTTGTGATAATTACTACAACCTGGGTAAAAAAATGTTTCGTCTTTAAAAAATTTTTTAAATCTGCGGCAATTCTGATATAATCACCATATGATTCAAGTTTCCAATCTGACAAAAAAGTTCGGCGATTTCACCGCCGTAAGCAACCTCTCCTTTAAAGTGCCCAAAGGAGAAATTTTTGCTTTCCTGGGGCCGAATGGGGCCGGCAAAAGCACGACCATAAAAATGCTCACGACTTTACTTGACCCCACTTCCGGCAAAATAAACATCAACGGCTTTGACCCCAGTGTAAACAAGCACGATGTCCGAAAGTCTTTCGGCATTGTTTTTCAAGACCCCAGCCTGGACGATGAGCTGACGGCCTACGAAAACATGCATTTTCACGCGGTCTTGTACAAGACCCCGAGGGAAGGCCTAAAGGAACGAATCCGCCAACTGCTGGAGTTCGTGGAATTGTGGGATAAAAAAAACGAGCTGGTCAAAAATTTTTCCGGAGGCATGAAGCGCAGACTGGAAATTGCAAGAAGTTTCTTGCACCATCCCAAAATTATTTTCCTGGATGAACCCACCTTAGGCCTGGACCCCCAAACCAGGAACCATATGTGGAAATACATCCAGGATCTGAATAAAAAAGAACAAACCACGGTATTCTTTACAACGCATTATATGGAAGAAGCCGACCGTGTAGCCGGACGCATAGCAATCATTGACCATGGCCGGATTGTCGCCGAAGGCACTGCGGCAGAACTAAAGACCAAGACCAATTCCCAAAGTCTTGAAGATGCTTTTTTGCAGCTTACCGGCAAAGCCATACGGGAAGAAAGCGCCACCAGCACAGACCGCATGCGCGGCGTTTTTATGCGCCGGGGAGGAAGAAACTAATATGACAACCATATATATTATGTGGCTGAGGCAGGTTAAGCGCTACCTGCGGTCAAAATCCAGAATCATCGGCAGCTTAGGCCAGCCTATACTTTACCTTTTCGCCCTGGGTTATGGCCTCGGACAGGTATTTGCGCGCGCGGGCCAGGGAAACTATATAAATTTCTTGTCCCCGGGGATTATTGGCATGAGCATCCTTTTTACCTCCATGTTCAATGGCGTGGAAATGATTTGGGATCGGCAATTCGGATTTTTGAAAGAAACCATGGTCGCGCCCGTCGCGCGTTTTAACATCATGTTCGGCAGAGTATTGGGAGGCGCAACCGTAGCCACGATTCAAGGCTTGATTGTTTTTCTGCTGTCTTTTGCGGCCGGCTTCCGCCTGCAAACACATAACCCCGCGCTCTCCATCCTGCTAACAATTATGTTTATGTTCCTCATCGCGCTACTCTTTACGGCCCTGGGAACCGCCATTGCTTCCGTACTCACCGATTTTCAGGGATTCCAGCTGATTATGAGTTTTGTGGTCATGCCCACCTATTTTCTCTCCGGCGCGATCTTCCCCTTGGCGGGCCTACCCAAAATCATGGAGTTTGTGACCCACATAGACCCTTTGACCTACGGCGTAGACGGACTACGCGGCGCTCTTAATTCGGCCAACCACTTTTCTTTGGGCTACGATTTTGGCGTCCTCGCAGTTTGCACTTTAATCAGTCTGTTTATCGGGAGTTATCTGTTCTCCAAAATCCAAATATAAAAAACCCAAAAAACAAAAACCCCTCCGCAGCGGAGGGGTTTTTAAAAAAATTACTTCAATTTTTCCCTGACTCTATCTACTATTTCCCCAATTCCGAAAGAAGATTTCACCCAATAATCCTTTGCCCCCAGAGCCAGCGCATCGGAAACCTGCTTAACTTCGCCTAAGTTAGAGAGCATAATCACCGGCACCTGGCTGTCCGGGACCTTTTCCCGGTAATTTTTAAGCATGGTTATGCCGTCTACTTTAGGCATCATGATGTCCAGCAAAATCACGTCCGGCTTGCCTTCCAAAGCCTGTTTTAAGCCCTCTTCCCCGTCTGGGGCCGTCAGCACCTCATAGCCTGCCTGGGCAAGGTTATCATGCATAATATGACGAAGGGAATCGTCGTCTTCCACAATCAAAATTCGCTTATTGTCCATAAAGCTCTAGGGTTAATCTATCTCCCTAATATTATAGCAAAAATTCAAAAAAGGTAAATTATTCGGTGTCTCCGCCGGCTCGCGGGCCGGATGGGCTAATCACTGACAGTATAGCCGGTCTTTTCAATAACCCGCTTTAGCTCGGGGAGAGAAATTTTGGCATCGTCAAACTTAATCTCCGTTTCCTGGCGGGCGTAATGGGTGCTCGCTTCCAGAACCCCGTCTGAATCTTCCAGTTCACCGTCTATGTTCATGGCGCAGGAAGTGCAATGCATGCCGTTAATTTTGAATTTATGAATTTGGATCATATTAATTTACTACGTTAATCACACCTGTGTACATGCCCATGCTGCAGGAAAAATTGAGCTGCCCCGGTTTGGCCGGCGCAACGAAAGCCACAATTTCACTTTGCCCTGGCCTGACAATCTTCTGAATTTTAAGCTTGGGGATAGTAAATGCCTGCGCACAGCTCCAACCGTCCTTGTTGACTAAATTGAGCTTGACTTCGCTGCCTGCCTTAACCGTAAAGTTTCTAGGCGAATATCCGTTATTGCTGATAACGATGGTTTGTTCGCTAACAACCGCCTGGTTTTCGCCTGCGGTTTTTTCTGCCTGCCCCCCGCCACAATAGGCCACGGAGCAAAAACTCGCTTTAAACAAGCTGCCCAAAGTAACCTGGCTGCCGGCCAAGGCCGCGGCATTGTTGATATTAAAAACCGCGAGCAAAATAATCGCCCAAGCCGCAAATTTCAAAAACTTTTTATGCAGCGCGTCGCTCAGGCGGGCAGCAAAATAACCCAGGATAAAAAACACCGGCGAAGTACCCAGGATAAACGCGAACATCACAGCGGCGCCAAACAGCGGGTTGCCTGTTGCAACGGCTAAGGCCATCATGGCTTGGGTTGTGCCACAGGGAATAAAAATGGTGAAAGCTCCCAAAATGGCTGGAGCGAAAATATTACCGCTTTTAGACTGGCTCCGCACGCGCCGGGTTAAAAACTTCGGGGGTTGGATAATAAAATAACGGAAAAACGGATGCGCGTCCACCAAAGCCAGCGCCGTGCCGACCATAAACAAAGAAACCGCAATTTGCAAAACCACCTGGGCGGTAATGGAGAGCTTAAAAAACGAACCCAAAGCGCCGAGCAATAGACCCAACAGGGTATAAGCCACAAGCTTAGCCGACAGGAAAGACAAAATCGGCATGGCATGGCCTTCTTTCAGCCGGTCTTTCAGCTTCTCTTTCATCCGTTCTTCCTCGCGCTGGGCAATGGTGGAGGCCAAAAGACCGCCCTGCACGGCGAGGCAAGTCAGACCGCCAGTTAAAAGTCCTGTTAAAAAAATGGCAATGAGGTTGATATCTTTCATAGGTTATTTAATTATACCAGATTATATTTTAGTTTGTTTTAATCTTAAAGAATTGGCCACCACCGACACCGAGCTTAGAGCCATGGCCGCACCGGCAAAAATCGGGTTTAACAGCCAGCCAAAAAGCGGGTAAAAGATCCCTGTTGCCAGAGGAATGCCAACCAGGTTGTAAATAAAAGCCCAAAACAAGTTTTGCTTGACCGTCCGGACCGTATTTCTGGCCAGTCTAATTGCCGAAAGCAGCTTGGCCAAATCCCCATGGAGTAAAGTTATGTCCGCAGACTCAATAGCCACATCCGTACCCGTGGCCATAGCCACACCCACGTCCGCCTGAGCGAGCGCAGGCGCGTCGTTAATCCCGTCCCCGGCCATTGCCACCACAAAACCTTCGCTTTGCAACTCTTTGATCCTCATAGCTTTGTCTTGGGGCAACACCTGGGCAAAAACTTTTTCTATCCCGAGTTCCCGCGCAACATGCCTTGCGGTATTTTCATGGTCGCCGGTGGCCATAACCACTTCCACGCCCAGGATTTTCAGCTGCCTAACAACTTCCGCGGTATTCTCTTTCAGGCTGTCGCTAATCGCCAAGATGCCGATTGTTTCCCGCCCCTTGGCAACCACAACCGGTGTCTTGCCTTCCAAAGTCAATTTTTGGAGAACCCCTTCATCCGTCTTTGCGCCCTGCTCTCCCACAAATTTTGGACTGCCTATAAAATACTCTTCGCCCAAAATTTTTCCGTACACGCCCCTGCCTTCAAAATTTTTAAAGTCGGTTATTGGCAAAACTTTCAGGCCAAGGTCTTCGGCTTTTCTGATAATCGCCTCGGCTAGCGGATGTTCGGATTTTTTTTCCAAAGAACCTGCAATCTGCAAAATTTTCTCTTCAAACTGCCTGCCTTGGGCTAAAACCGGAACCACTCCGGCAACTGACGGCTTGCCAACGGTCAAAGTACCGGTTTTATCAACAACCACGGTATTAACGCTTCTCAATTTTTCCAGGCTTTCGGCATTTTTTATTAGTATGCCCAGAGACGCGCCCTTACCCACCCCCACAATAATCGCAGTAGGTGTAGCCAAGCCTAAAGCGCACGGACAAGCAATCACCAGCACGCTCACAAAACACAATAGGCCCAAAGACAGGCTTTGAGAAAAAGGCATAAACCGGCTGCCAATCAGGAGCCAGGCGGCCAAGGATGCAAAAGCAATTACCAAAACTACGGGCACAAAAACCGCAGAAATGCGGTCAGCCAAGTTCTGGATTGGCGCCTTGGAGCCCTGAGCGGTCTGAACCATCCTGACAATCTGGGCGAGCAAAGTTTCGCTGCCCACTTTGGTAGCCTCAAAAACAAAAGCGCCGTGGCGATTCACCGTCCCGCCCACCACCATATCTCCGGGCTTAACATCTTTCGGCATAAACTCACCGGTAACCATAGAATCATCTATAGAAGATGCTCCTTCCAAAATTCGCCCGTCCACGGGCAGTTTAGCCCCGGGCTTCACGACTATTTTGTCGCCGACTTTTACCTGGGCAATCGGCACTTCCACTTCTTTGCCGTCTCTTAAAACCAGCGCGGTCTTGGCTTGTAAGTTCAAAAGCTTTTCAATGGCTTCCCCTGTCCTTAATTTGGAGCGCATTTCCAAATATTTGCCCAAAATAATAAAACCGATGACCACGATGGTTACGTCAAAAAAGATAGTTTCAGGCAGGCCTAGCGCTTGTCGGCTTTCCGGAAACAAAACCACAAAAACGCTATAAAGGTAGGCGGTAAGAGTGCCGATACCGATCAACGTGTCCATACCGGCCACACCGTAGCGTAAAAAAGTTAGCAGCCCACGCAAAAACTGCTGGCCGGCCCAAAACAAAACTATACTGGATAAAATCAACAGTATTTTTGCATACAAATCCATGGGCAAAAACAGCTTGGGTAAAACCGGATTCCAAACTGTGGCTATTTCCCACAGCATTAAGGCAAACACTGCCAAGGCCAAAGGCAAAGTAAACTGAACCTTATGCTTATATTTTTTCAACTCTTCCAGTTTTTGCTCTTTGGATTGGGACAGTCCCAAATGCTCGGCATGTTCCGATTCGCTCATGACTGTGCCGTCCGGCATAACATGCTGGCCCGACCCCTTTTTGCCTGCAGACAACCGGTAACCCAGGGGTTCAATTTTTTTTGAAAGCACCTCAAGGTTAGTCTTTTTCTCGTCAAATTCTATTTGCGCGCTTTCCGAGCCGTAATTCACTTCGCACGAAGCTACGCCGTCAGCCTTCTTAAGTGTGCGCTGGATAACCGCCGCGCAGGAAGCGCAGTCCATGCCTAAAATAGGAATTTGTTGTTTTTGCATAAAAGCTCCTAGTTCCTTTTGGCAATTACTGCCATTACTTCCTTAATCGCCTCCTGGTCTTTCCCCTGCCTGATGGCTTTGGCTACGCAGGTCTTCAGGTGATTCTCTAAAATCAGTTCGTCGGCCTGCCTTAAGGCTTTCTGCACAGCCTGGGACTGGTGGATGACATCCAAACAGTATTTGTGGGCTTCGGCCATTTCCACAACCTTTTGCAAATGCCCCAAGGAAATCTTCAGGCGGTGGACAATACGCTCATGGGTGTTTTTGGGTTTATAAGCCATAATTTGAAATTAAATTATATATCCCCCCTATGGGGATATAGTAACAGGCGGCCAAAAGCTTTGTCAAATTTTTAAAAACCCCGCGGGTTTAGCGGGGTTTTTTATATTCCACGAGCTTGCCAGTAGCAATCTCTATGGCATCAGCTTTGCGTAGCTGACGGATTTGCCTTAGGTTGAGCAAAGGAGAATGCCGGCTGTCATCCAGGGCTGCGGGGATCTCAAACAGCTCCTCGTCCGAAATGCGCCAGGATAGAGAATTAAAACGGTTTAGATTAAAAGGGATAGAGTAGCCGCGCAAGTTCTTTCTGCCCTGATCATCAAAATATTCATGGAAGTAAGACAGGGCAAGTTCGCGCAAAGTTTTATATATCGGTTCGCGGTACCGGAGCACCCCGTGATTGGTTTTGGAAATTGCCCCCCATGACCCCCCTGCCCTGAACAAAGCCACCACATGGTCAAAATCACGGCTGGCTGCCTTTAAGTCCATCACCAGGGGTTTGTGGCCGTGAAATTCCAAGATGGCAGCTGCGAGCATTGCCCCTTCCATGCAGTGAGCAGCGCCTCTTTTCAAGACCCGCCTGGGCGACTGGCAGGTTTCGCCCCTTGTCTCAAAATTGAACCTCAGGCCATTAAGAAAATCCTGGATTTTGGACGGCGAAACCAGGCGTTTGAAAATCTTTACTTCTTCCGCAGAGTAGTTATTTTTTCTGGATGCCATGGCCGCCAAACTGCTTGCGCATTAACGCCACAATTTTGTTGGAAAATTTTTCCCGATTTTTAGGGTCTGTGGATTCCTTGCGCACATTGACCGCGTCTTCCAAAACCCTGACATCCACCCCCAACTCATGGCCGGCCTCAATAGTCCACTCCCCTTCGCCCATCATGCCTATGACCCCGGAAGTGCCCACCACATCTTCGTGCTCAAAAATATTGCGCGTCAAATCTATAAGCCAGGAACGGATAACCGAGCCTTCTTGGTAAATCTTGGTCACTTCGCCTAAATTTAAATCAAACTCGCTGGCCTTCAAGACAGCGTAGCCTTCAGCAATGGCCTCCATCATGCCGTATTCAATGCCGTTGTGAACCATTTTCACAAAATGCCCTGCGCCGGCCTTGCCCATAAGCCCGTAGTTCTGGCCTGCGGACAGAGCTTTAAAAATTGGCTCAACTTTCGGCCAGAATTCTTTGGGCCCGCCCACCATAAGCGCAAAGCCGTTAGCTTCTCCCCAGACGCCGCCGGAAGTGCCGCAGTCAAAAAACTCCACGCCTTGCTCTTTAAGCATTTGAGCCCGCTTCATGGATTCCTTATAAAAGGAATTGCCGCCGTCAATGACAATATCGCCCGGCTTTAAATGCGGCAAAAGCTGTTTTTCCAAAAACTCACCCGTAATCTTATCAAAAAGCATGAGCCAAAAAATCCTGGGACTCCCTTTCATGTCTGAAACCAGCGCCGTTACTTCGCCATAAGTCTTCACGCCGGCTTTTGCCACCTCCTCCCTGGGCCCCTCGCTCCGATTCCAGGCAAGCACCTCAAAACTGTTCTCCGACGTTCCAGTCGGATTAAATTTATGAAGTCGGCGCGCAATCTGCGAACCCATTTTTCCAAGACCCAAAATTGCAACTTGCATAATTTTTTCTTTTAACTTTAAGCTTAAATCTAAATTACTTTGTCCAGCAATGTGATTCTACCGTGTCCACCACCTCTTTAGGTCTTTGGCTATAAACTCATCTGCCTGGCGCGGGCCCTCGGTTTTCTTTTTATACTCAAACATGGGCAAATCGCTCCAGTTGTCCTGGACAGAATCTATAAACTTCCAGGAAGCCTCAATTTCATCGCTCCGTATAAACAGCCTTTGGTCACCCTCAATAAAATCCAAGAGCAGGCGTTCGTAGGCAGAAGGGATTTCGCCCCTAAAGGCCTTGTTGAAGCTAAAATCCAATTTGCTTTGGTGCAGCTCAATGCCAAAACCCGGAATCTTGTTGTTAATCTGCAACGCCACGGATTCATCCGGTTGAATCCGGAAAGTCAGTACGTTTGCCGCGCAGCCCCTAAACAAGCAGCGGGGTAATTCTTTAAAATGAATGGAGATTTCCGTAATTTTGTCTTTTAAAGCCTTGCCTGTCCTAATATAAAACGGAACATCCTGCCAGCGCTCGTTGTCCACAAACGCCTTGAGCGCAACATAGGTTTCGGTGCTGCTCTGCCGGCCCAGCTCATGCGCATAGCCCTCGTACTGGGCCCTAACTACGTGGGTTTGTATGGAGGGTTTGTCATACGGCCTTAGGGCTCTAAGCACATTAAACTTCTCCTGGCGGATATCTTCGGTAACCAGCTCCCTAGGTTCATTCATGGCAATCAGCGAGAGCATCATGAGCGCATGGTTCTGGACAATATCCCTTAAGGCCCCGGCGTGGTCATAAAACTCAGCCCGGTGGCCCACGGTGTCATCGTAGAGCACGCTAATTTCCACATGGTCAATATTTTCCTTATTCCACAGCGGCTCAAACAAACTGTTGGCAAAACGCGCGACAATCAAATTCTGTACGGTTTCCTTGCCTTGGTAATGGTCTATGCGGTAAATTTGGTCTTCCGAAAAAAACTTAAGCAGCAGGCTGTTTAGGGCCTGGGCGGAAACCAGGTTGGCGCCAAAGGGTTTTTCCACTAGCACGCGGATTTTCCGGTCGTGTCCGGCACAGCTCACCAGGAGATTGGCGGATTTCAAAATTTGGGCAATGGTTACAAAAAGTTCCGGACTGGTGGCAAAATAGTACAGCCGGTTATAACAGGCGTGCTGGCTGTTTATGTCTTTATCCGACAAAATTTCTGCCAGCGCCTTAAAGCTTTCCGGATGGTCAAAATCGCCCTTGAAATAAATCAGGTGCTTTAAAAATTTCTTCTTATTCGCGGGCTTATTCAGTTCCTTAAGGCCTTTGGATTTTTTGGCAATAAAATCCAGGTATTCTTCCGAGGTAAAATCCCTGCGCCCTACGCAGACCAGGCGGAAGTCTTCGGGCAGAAGATTGTGGGCGTGCATATGGTAAAGAGCGGGCAAAAGATAGTTGGCCGAAAGATCGCCGGTCGCCCCGAAAATCGTTAAAATTGTCGGCGGCAAGATTCGGTCAATTTGATGGACTTTAGACTTTCCGGGCATATATTTTTCAATCCGGTTAAATTATTTTTTTTCGCAGGGCTGCCGCATGCGTCCGCAGCCAAAATTTTCTGATTTCGTCCGCAATCACTATGGAGAGGCCTAAACCCGCGGCAATAACCCAATCCTGCCAATTTAAAGCCGTGGTTTTGAGCACTTTTTGCATAAAGGGATTATACACCGCCAAAAACTGGAGAGCCAGATTTACGGCTATGCTCAGCCATAAATAGCCATTGCTGAAAATCCGCCTGTTCAAAATGCTTTTTTGGGTAAACCTGCAATTTAGGCCATTATACCACTGGTAAATGCAGAGCAGGGTTAAGGCCATAGTCATGGCTTTTGTAGGACCCAAAGGCAGGTAGAGATGGAAGACATACAAACCGCCCAAGGTCATAATCATCGCAACCATCACGATGTGAATCAGGGTGTCGCGGTCAAGAAAATACTTAGACCTGGCCAGGTGGTGGTTTTCCGGCTCTTCTTTTTCCAAAGCCAAAGCCGCGGCAATTAGCGAATCGGTAATTAGGTTCATCCAAAGAATCTGGACCGCGGTCAAAGGTATGGGCAGCATAAAGACCAAGGCCGCAACAATAACGAACAATTCGCCCATTGAGGTAGAAAACAAAAACTGCAGGGATTTTTTTATATTCTCATACATGACCCGGCCTTCTTTGATGGCTGCCACAATACTGTCCAGGTTGTCGTCCAAGAGAACAATATCCGCGGCTTCCTTGGCCACCTCCGTGCCGATTCTGCCCATGGCCACGCCCAAATCCGCAGCCACAAGGCTGGGCGCATCATTGACGCCGTCCCCGGTCATGGCAATGATTATCCCCGCTTTTTTGTAGGCCTTGATAATTTTAAGCTTGTCTTCCGGAGTGACCCGCGCAAAGACCGAAACCTGGCCCAATTTTTCTGCCAAAGCGTCCTCGCCCATCTCCGCCAGTTCGCTGCCTGTAACAACTATGTCCCCTTCTTTAAAAATACCGGCTTCTTTGGCAATGGCCTTGGCAGTGGCCTTTAAATCCCCGGTAATCATCACAATCCTCACACCCTCTTTTTCGGCTTTGGCCACGGAATGTTTCGCTTCGGGCCGCAGCGTGTCTTCTATGCCGTAAAAACCGCCGAAGACCAGCTCTTTAATGTTATCCAAGGGGTGGGTTTTGGGCTGATATTTAAAACCGAAGGCCACCACCCGGAAAGCTTTGGTGGAAAATTCTTCCAGCACGGTTTCGGCGCGCTTTTTCTCAGTTTCAGTCAGCGGCTTAATTTTGCCGTTTTCCAAAATGTGGTCGGAATGCTTTAAAATTACCTCGGGCGCGCCCGAAACCGTGCAGAATACCTTGTCCTCATGCTCATAAAAGACGGCCCGATATTTATTTTTGTAATCAAAAGGGATTTCTCCGACCTCCCGGTAGTTTTTCTGCTGCGCGTCACGGGCCTGGCTTAACTTTTCTGCCAAAACCGCCATCGCCGCTTCGGTCGGGTCGCCTGCCACTTTATAGTTCCCGGTTTTTTCATCCAGCTGGACTGTGGCCTTGCTGGCAAGGCCGGCAATTAGCGCAGCAAGTTTTAAGTCTGGATTGTGGAGCTCGTCCGCGCCACCCACCAGTGCCCGACCCTCCGGCTTGTAGCCGTCGCCGGTTATGCTGATTATTCTGTCCCCCGCATAAACCTGCCTAACCAACATTTCATTGCGCGTAATCGTACCGGTTTTATCCACGGCAATCACCTTGGCCTGGCCCAAAGCTTCCACGGCCTGTAATTTTTTTACCAAGGCGTTCCGCTTGCTCATACGCCAGACCCCGCTCGCCAAAATGACGGTCAAAACCAAAGGCAAGCCTTCCGGAATAATGGAAACTGCCAGAGAAACAACCAAAGAAAACATTTCCCTGAAGCTTTTGCCCGCCAAAAGGCCCAGGCCGAACAACCCGGCGGAAATAAAAATAATGGCGTAGATAATCACACTGGAAAGCAGCCGGATATTTTTTTGCAAAGGAATTTCTTCTTCCGGTTCAAGCAGGCTTTTGCTGATCTTGCCGAGTTCTGTGTTTATACCCGTTGCCACCACCAAAGCCCGGCCGTTGCCGGTCAGGATATTGGTGCCTTTAAAGGCCATGTTCCGCTGTCCGGATACCGGCAAGGCGTTTTCGCTGAAGACCTGGTCTCTCTTAAAAACCCCGCCGGTCTCCCCCGTAAAAGCCGACTCGTCCAGCGTCAGGTTGTAAGCCGACACTACGCGGCAATCTGCAGCAATTTTTTGGCCTTCGGAGAGTACCAGCAGGTCGCCGACCACCACTTCGCTTTCGGGGATAATCTGCTCGGCACCGCCCCTTAACACTTCGGCTTCGGCCTGGGTCAGTTTTTTAAGACTCCTTAAGACCCGATTGGACTTGCCTTCCTGGATTGCGCCAATAAGCGCATTGCTAAAAACCACCACCACGATAATGCTCGCATCGGCCACTTCGCCGAGCCAGTAGACCACGGCCGCGCAAAACAGCAAAATATAAATAAGCGGGCTTCGGAACTGGCTGAAAAAAATTTCCAGCCAGCTTTCAGGCTCGCTCTCCGGCAAAGTATTAGGCCCGTTTTTTAAAAACCGCGCCTGGGCTTCCTCACGGGTTAAGCCCGTATCCAAACTCGTGCCCAACTCCGCAGCAATCTGGGTTTTGCTAAATTGATACCAACGCATGCTGTAAAAACCGAAAGGCTCTAGGCCAGAGGCCTTAAGCCTAATAATGTTTATTTTGCTTGCTGTCCGCTCTTGCCTCTCAAATCAAAACGGTAAATATCAACCAAGGCAATAAAAATAGACATGATGATCGGGCCAAACAAAAAACCCAAAAAGCCAAAAACCTGCAAACCGCCCACCACGGCCAACAGAGCCAGCACCGGATGCATTTTTAAATTTTTTGAAGCCAGTTTCGGCCAAATCAGGTTATCTACCACTCCCACTACCAAAGCGCCCCAAATGGCCAAGCCAATGGCCTGGGGGTTGTGTCCGGTAAAAAACAAATATGCGACCGCGGGAATTAAAACCAGCGACGTACCCACATTTGGCACCATGGAGGAAACCACGGTTGCCGCGCCCCAAAGCAAGGGCTGGGGCAGGCCGAAAATCCAAAAACCAATTATTCCGGCAGTGCCCTGGATTAGAGCAATTACAAACGAACCCTTAAGCACGCCGGAAATGGATTCTTCCACTTTCACGACCAAGCTGCGCCCATACTGTTCGGGTAAGAAAGACAAATCCGCCAGGGTGGCCTTGATTTTCTGGCCGTCCCTGAGCATAAAGAAAGTCAGGAAGACCAGCATAAACATGGAAAGGAAGAATGCGGCCAGGTTGGAGAGCATCTGCTGGACAAATGCGTAGGTGCTGGAAGTGAACTGGGAGAACATGGCGGCCGTGTCGTTGCCCAGGGTCTTAAGCAAAGGATGCCATTCAGCCGGTACTCGGCTGTAAAGAGCGGCCTGGGAAAAAGACAGTTCACCCATCCGGAATTTGTTATAGACATCTACCAGCTCGTTAAACAGCATTTGTCCGACAAACCACATGGGCACCACGATTATTCCCATTACCAGGAAAATGGTTATGAAAGCGGAAAGGTTTGGCTTTTTTAGCTCCTGGTCAATGCGTTTATATATGGGTGAAAACAAAACCGCAACAATTGCAGCTAAGGCCAAAATCTGCCAAAAAGGCCACCACATAATTGCGATTACCAAGCCGACCAGGCCAAAAAAGATATAAAACCCTATGCTTTCCAGTTTTTTTGTGTCCATAGATTTATTGGTTATTCTATATTACATTATACCAGAGGTTGACTTTTTTTAAAATTTTCAGTAAAATGACAAAGTCTGCCCGGGCATTTGGGCAGTTTTAATTAGATTTTATAAAGTCAGAAAAGAAAAGGTTTTGAATGAAAAGAGAAAACATCAGAAACATAGCAATTATCGCGCACGTTGACCACGGCAAAACCACGCTCGTGGATGCCATGCTTAAACAAACCCATGCGGTAAAAGACGAAGGGGCGGATTTGATAATGGACAGCATGGACTTGGAACGGGAACGCGGCATCACCATTAAGGCCAAAAATGCCTCTTTAGTATACGAGGGTATAAAAATCAACATCGTTGACACTCCTGGCCACGCGGACTTTGGCGGCGAAGTTGAAAGAACCTTAAAAATGGCGGATGGCGTTCTGCTTTTGGTGGATGCCAAGGAAGGCCCTATGCCGCAGACCAAGTTCGTTTTGAAAAAAGCTCTCCAGCTCGGACACAGGGCAATTGTAGTTATAAACAAAGTGGACAAGGACGGCGCTGCGCCTGACGAAACCCTGAACAAAACTTTTGACTTATTCGTAAAACTTGGGGCGACCGACCACCAATTGGACTTTCC
>JAMDEL010000061.1 GCA_023487095.1 Patescibacteria group bacterium | reverse complement strand
CTCCCACAGGAATGGTGGTATTTTGCCGGGCGTAAAAGGCTCTGGCTAAAAGAGGCGTCAGTGCTTGCCCAAAGAGTGAAAAGCTAAAGACTCCAAGCGTGTTAAAAGTGAGAATGGTATCCTGCCAATTAAATTTGCCGGCCCCGAAAATCAGCCGGACAATGTGGGCGCGAAACAACAGCAATAGAATTGAAATCGGAATAATAAAAAAAAGCATTTGAATTAAGGTCTCTGACAGCGTGTAAGTAAAACCCCTTTCGTCCTTTCTGGCGTAGTGTTCGGAAAGCAAGGGGAAAGCGGCAATCGCATAAGAAATGGCAAATACCCCCAAAGGAACGGTTTGCAAATTGTTAGCCAAATTAAAAATAGCGATAGAACCCGAGGCTAATATGGAACCGACCACCGAACCGATAATTAAACTAATTTGGGAGTTATCGAGTCCGAAAATTCGTGGTACGAATAACTTAGCAATTTTGTGCAGGGCTTGATCCTTTAAATCCAGAATCGGCTGCCAGCTAAAACCGCTTTTTACGACTTCGGGAACCTGAACTAGCAAATGAAGCGCCGCCCCCAACACTACTCCCAAGCCTAAACCCGTAATTCCAAATTTAGGATATAAGATGAGTAAACCAAAAATAATAGCTAAATTGTAGAGTATGGGGGCGACACCAACCACTAAAAATTTTTTTTGAGCGTTTAAAATGCTTGAAAAGACGTTTGAAAGAGTAAAAATGACGGGAGAAATTAAAAAGATTCTGGTCAACAAGACAGTATTCTCAAATTTTTGACCGACAAAACCGGGCACCAATAATTTAGTCAGCGGCCGGGCGAACACGAGTAAAAATAAACAGGCGGCGGCATTTTCCATAGCGAGCGTGCTAAACGCTTTAATTTTATTTTTCATCATGCGGTACCAATTGGCCAAATCAGACCTGGACAGCTTAGGCAAACACTACTTGCAGGCTTTTGATCACCAGATTATAAGTTCGCTTTTTAAAATTATTTTAGCCAGCTGCTTTATGGGAGCCGCAGGTTACGGGACTCTTTATGCCGTTGCCCCTTTTGTCAACACCCATACCGGTTTAGGATTGTTAATTCAGGCCGCTTTAGCAGGATTAGTCGCGGTGGTAGTTTTTTTAGTTTTTGCGGCCTATTTGAGTTTACCGCAGGGTAAAAAACTTTTATCATTTTTAAACTATGGACACCCAAAGTCAGATTAGAAATTTCTGCATTATTGCCCATATTGACCACGGAAAATCGACACTGGCCGACCGCTTTTTGGAATTGACCGGCACTATTTCCAAAAGAGAAATGAAAGAGCAGGTGCTGGACCAAATGGATTTAGAAAGGGAACGCGGCATCACCATTAAGCTGCAGCCGGTACGGATGAATTACGAATACCTTGGGCATCAATACGTTTTAAATTTAATTGACACACCGGGGCACGTAGATTTTACTTACGAGGTTTCCCGCTCTTTGGCTTGCTGTGAGGGGGCAATTTTAGTCGTGGACAGCACGCAGGGCATTGAAGCGCAAACTTTAGGCAACGTGCATTTGGCGTTGGAGCATAATTTACAAATTATTCCGGTCGTAAACAAAATTGATTTGCCCAACGCCAACCGTGAAAAAACCGCGCAAGAACTCAAAGATGCCTTTGGCTTCAAAGATGAAGAGATTCTTTACGCTTCCGGCAAAACCGGCGAAGGAGTGCCTGAAATTTTAAAAGCAATTATTAATCGAGTTCCGCCTCCTTCCGGCGATCCCGCCCAACCTTTAAGGGCCTTAATTTTTGATTCGATTTACGACATTCATCGCGGGGTGGTGGCTTTTGTCAGAATTTTTGACGGTAAAATTCAGCCGCGACAAAAAATTTACATGTTGGCCAATGAAACTCCCGCTGAAAGTTTGGAAGTTGGTTACTTTAAGCCAAAAATGCAAAAAAGCCAGGAGGTCGCAACCGGTGAAGTTGGTTACATCGTGACAGGCTTGCGGGATGTGAGTAAAGCTAGGGTAGGCGACACGATTACACTTATTGAGTCCAAACAGGATGTCAAACCGCTGGCCGGCTATAAGCAAATCAAGCCAATGGTTTATGCCAGTCTCTTTCCGGTTTCCGGGGATGACTACCCATTATTAAGGGATGCAATGCAAAAACTGAAGCTGTCGGATGCCGCATTGGAATTTGAACCGGAAAACATTCCTTCCATTGGTTTTGGTTTTCGCACCGGATTTTTAGGTTTACTCCATATGGATATTATTCAGGAAAGATTATCTCGGGAATACAACCTGAATTTGGTCCTAACCGCGCCTTCGGTTGCCTACAAAATAACAAAATTTGATGGCAGTGAACTAATTATTCATAATCCGGCCGAACTGCCACCGGCGGGTTCGTTTCGGGAAATCAAAGAACCGTGGATGATGGTCAACATTTTGACGCCCGTGGCTTATATTGGACCAATTATGGAACTTGCCACTCAACGACGGGCAATTTCCCGTGATATTAAATATCTAGGGAAAGACAGGGTGGACATTGTCTTAGAAATGCCTTTGGCCAACATTATTTTAGACTTTTATGACAAGCTTAAAAGCGTCTCTTCCGGCTACGCTTCCTTAAACTATGATTTTTTGGAAGAACGGCCGGGCGACTTAGTCAAAGTAGAAATTTTGGTTGCCGGCGAACCAGTGCCGGCTCTAGCCGTAATTTTACATAAAAATGTTGCCCAAGAGGAAGGCAGAAAGCTAATTGAACGACTTAAACAATTAATTCCCCGTCACCAGTTTGAAATTCCTTTGCAAGCAGTCATTGGCGGGAAAGTCATTGCCAGAGAAACCATCAGCGCATTGCGCAAAGACGTCACCGGCTATTTATACGGCGGTGATGTAACCAGAA